>CANPPM010000330.1 GCA_947575935.1 uncultured Butyricicoccus sp.
ACATCAAAACCCTGATCACGAAAATATTCGGCAATGCCTGTCGCCACAGAGGGGCAGCGCATGCGCAGCATTGCAGGCTGATCGGAGGTTGCAACAACCAGGATCGAGCGCCGCATCCCTTCTTCCCCCAGATCCTTCTGCACAAATTCAAGTACTTCTCGCCCACGTTCCCCAACAAGTGCAATGACATTGATATCTGCTTTGACATTTTTTGCAATCATACCCATAAGCGTACTTTTGCCGACACCAGATCCGGCAAAAATGCCCATACGCTGACCTTTACCGATCGTAAGCAGGCCGTCAATCGCTTTAACGCCAAACTCCATCCGCTCCCGAATGGGGGGACGCGTGAGCGGATTGACATAACCGCTGCCGCCGATCGCATAATACACACCGCCCTCAAACGGTCCCTGATCATCAATCGGCTGTCCCAGCGCATTGATGATCCGGCCCTTGAGGAAGGAACCAACCCGCAGCCGCAGCTGCTGCCCCGTCGTCCGAACGAAATTTCCTGCTGAAATACCGCTCATTTCAGAATAAGGCATCAGCAGTACGCGGTCGCCCTTGAAACCGACCACCTCGGCAGTGATTTGTCCGCTGGATTCACCGCTGTAAATACGGCAGATATCGCCAACCGCCGCCTTAATACCGGATGCTTCGATCGACATGCCCACAATATTTTCAATTTTGCCGGTATGGCCAATCGTTTCGGCCTGCTGGATCTGTCGAATCGTGTCCTGAAACATAACTTATCCTTTAAGCGTAATGGTTTGCGTGCTGCCAGGGGACACCGCCCCACTTACTCCCAAAGATGCCTCCGCATCCCTACGCTGTCTGCCGCCGAAAATAAAATGCTTTCATTCCCGGTCGGAAACAGTCGTACTCATAATTTCACGAATATTTTCCAGCTGAGTGGAAACACTTGCATCAATGATCTCATCAGGCATTTCGATAATACAGGTGCCTGACTCGTCATCCATCATCGGAATAATCCGAACACGGTCGGACAAATGTCCAAGTGATGAGGTCAGCTCCGGAATACTGAGCGCTAGATTACGTGCGTCACAGTCCGCGATATAAATCTGTACCCATTCACACCGGCGGTGCTTTTCGGTAGCAGTTTCGATCATACGCATCAGCACATCGCCGCTCGAGCGCAGACTAATCCGAATCACCTTCTCCGCAATCACCAACGCCAAATCACGCAGCTCTTCGCGAGTCTGGTCAAGCAGCTGATCACGCATCTTCGTTGCAGTATCCAAGAACTCACCGACGATGACGCCCAGTTCAGCGGCCTGCCGCTCAATCTCTGAGCGACCCTCCTCCATGCCGGCAGCCCTACCCTCGGCAAAGCCAGCCTGATAACCAGCCTCCTGCGCCTCGCTTCGCAAATTCCGAATTTCTTCTTCCGCCTGCTGGAGGGCAGCCTCCTTCATAGCTTCGGCTTCATCGCGTGCCTGCGCCAAGATTGCCTCTGCCTGAATCCGCGCATAGTCGACCGGCGTCGACCGGCGCTTCCGCGGCGGCGGCGCAGCCTCGTCCGTAACCGCTCCCTCCAGCTCTCCGACCGGAGAAAGCGGCGCTGGACTTTCAGACAGCAACGACGACGCCTCGTCTTCAGTCCTGCCGGCAGAGGCCTCCCCGGCAGAATCACCAGGGTTCTGATATTCATGAAAATCCGTAAATTCCTCTTCGGCGTTTCCCCCAACAGTGGCTTCGGCCTGCTCGGGCAAAAACGCCTCAAACGGCTGCCCGTCTTCATCCTCGTTAGGCAGGACGACATTTTTCACGTCATCCCACTCACTCGCATCCGGAAAGACATAGGCGGAAGCCTTTGGCTTCGTGAAGCGCTTGAAGATATTAGGCAATGATATCGTCCTTTCCGCCCTTCATAATGATGACCTCGCCCTTCTCTTCCAGCCCACGAATGATATTGACGATACGTTGCTGCGCATCCTCGACATCCTTCATGCGGACATTGGTCGTAACCTCGAGATCGTCGCGGATACTCTCCGCCATACGGCCGGACATATTGCGGAACAGCTTGCCCTGGACCTCTTCGTTGGCTGCTTTGAGCGCCAAAACCAGATCCCGCGGGTCGCAGTCGCGCACAAAGCGCTGTACCGAGCGGTCGTCCATCGTCATGATGTCCTCGAACACGAACATACGCTTGCGGATTTCCTCGGCCAACTCATCATTATATGCATTAAGACCGTCGAAGATCGTCTTTTCACTCGAGCGGTCAAGGTTGTTCATAACATCGGCTACAAAGTCGATGCCGCCAACCTGAACATTATTACTGCTAAAGATATTTGCAAAGCGTCTTGTCATTTCAGCCTCGATTATCTTAATGGCGGCAGGCGAAGCGCTGTCCATCTGGGCAATGCTTTCCACCACCTGAATCTGACGTCTGCCCTCCAGCTGTTCAATCACCGCAGCAGCCTTATCTGGGTCGACATAAGAAAGCACAAGTGCAATCGTCTGAGGGCGTTCATGCTGCAGCGCCGAAAAAAGATCTTTATCACTGGCTTTGTTCATGAACGAGAACTCACGGTTCTTAATAGACTTGGTGACCTTTTCGAGCAGCGTGCTCGCCGCCTGGTCCCCAAACGCCTTTTGCAGCACGGTACGCGCATACTCAATACCGCCTTCGGTGACCGCCTTGTTGGTCATACACATCTGATAGAACTCGGTCAGTACCTCTTCGGTAACATCCGCATCCAGGAATCCGAGCTTGGCGACCTCAATGGTCACCATCTCGATCTCCTCAGGTTCCATATGCTGGTACAACAGCGAAGCCTTTTCCACGCCAAGCGCCACAATGACTGCAGCAGCCTTCTGCGCGCCGGTCAGCTCATCTGCAAGCGTCTTGCTGGGATTGGACTCGGGCACAGGCGGGGCAGCCTGTACTTCGTTGGCGGCCTCAGCCTCAGGCGGAAGCTCAGGCTCAGCGCCCTTCTTTTTCTTTTTTTTCTTTTCCTTCTCAGGCATTGTCGTCCTCGTCTCCCTTCAGCCAGCTCTTGATCATGTAAGCGGCGACCTCCGGATTGTTCTCCGCAAACGCCCGCACATCCCGGCGCAGCTCCATGCTGCGCTCGGTGTGAATGTCCATAATATTCGCCCCCGTCTTAGGCGGTTCTGGCTCTCCGTTCTCTACCGTCAGGCCCACTGCAGCCAACGCCGCAGCCTGCTCGGCTGCAAGT
>CANPPM010000331.1 GCA_947575935.1 uncultured Butyricicoccus sp.
TCAGGTAATCGTCCAGGAAAGCCTGCAGGGTTGCGACCGGCAGCGCCCACTTGGAATGCCGTACGGTCAGATATGCCTTGCGGTCTGCCGTTTCAAAGGGGAAGGATTGGCCATCCTCAATGGGGGCGTCTGCAACTGCCGCTGTGCCGCCGTTTGCCGCGAAAAAGGCCTGCGCGGCTGTCAGTACGTCGTCCGCGTCTGCGCCGAACAGCACGCGGTAGATCCCCTCGATTTCCAGGCTCTTGTCGTGCAGGTTGACCACCTCGGCCAGGACGTAGCGCGCGGGATGGTTTTCCTGTTCCTCTGGGGTCAGCCCGGCTTTGAGTTTTTCCCATGAGGCCTTTGCCGTTGCCATGGAATGGTTGCCGTCTCCTACTGCGAAAGGCAGCACCGGTTTGGAGTCGTCTACGCCGTACTTTGCGTTAAATACGGCGCGGTCGGAAAGGCGTGCAAGTCCGGCCTCAATTTGGTCGGTAAGCGGCCCCTTTGGAAGGAACCAACCGGTTAGATGACCGCCGTTTTCCATCAGTTCGACGTCATAGAGCTTGTCCAGGCTGCCGGTCTGTTCAAAAAGCGGTTCGATAACGGAGCAGTCGGGGTCGTCAATCAGCAGCATGATATGCGGCAGCTCGACGGCAGCCCCTTCGCGTACGGCCAAGCGGGGCGGGATCCGTTCCTCTACCGTCTTTTCGGTTGGACGGATGGCCGAGACGGAGCCCAAATGATAATCATATGCTTCCAGGTCGAATGCCAGTACAAGGCCCTTGCGGGCGCAGGCGCCCCCGGTCTCACGCGAGGTCAGCACGATACCGGCAGGCAGTTCCTCCAGGATGCCGTCGGAGAGATAAGCGTCCATTGCGGCATGGATGGTGCGAATCCGGCTGTCAACGTCCGGCTCTTCTAAATAGACCTCGGGCAGGGTGATGCGCAGGGTCGAGGGGGCGCCGCCGACCGTATGGTCCAGTTTCTCCCAATATTCGGGTTGGGAGGTAAATTGGTCGCAGGCAATGACAGCCCATTTGGCCAGGTCTGTGCCGGCCTTGGGCATCAGGATGCGGGGGACTTGGGTGATGTGTTTCGGCATGATGCATTCTCCTTCCTGAAATTGCATCCGCGCTCCGGTGGGAAGCGGCTGCTGCCTATATTATAACAGATTATAGGGCGGCAGCCTATCATAAATTTGAAAATGCTGTGGAAATATTTCTTGTATGTTGCCGGAAGACAGGGGAAAACCTGTCACGCAGGGACGGAAAAAGGGCTGCCCCATAGCGGGGCAGCCCGTTCACCAAACGCCGGAGGCCTCAGAACGCCGTCGAAACGACGCTCTGACGTCTCCGTTTTACCCCCGGCGGCTGCCAGGAGCCTGCGGCCGGTTTTGCTTAGCCCTGGGAGGCCAGCTTTTCCTCGTAGGCTTCGATCATCTTCTTGACCATCTGGCCGCCGACAGAGCCAGCCTGACGGGAGGTCAGATCGCCGTTGTAGCCCTCTTTGAGGTTTACGCCGACTTCATTTGCAGCCTCCATCTTAAAGCGGTCCATTGCCGCGCGTGCTTCCGGAACCATACCCTTGTTAGAACCATTATTCGTGCTAGCCATAATTCATTTCTCCTTCATTTCAAATTTGTTTTTTGGGGTTTTGCTGATAGTATTGTATCCCGCAAAAGAGACGTTATGAATGCAATATCTGCCGTGTCTGGCAGCCTTTGCGCGTAGCAAGAGAATCCATATATTTTGTTGTTTTTTAACATTTGGATTTGCGGTCCCAGAAGGGCGCGTTCGAAAATTGTTCCTATACGTATACGACGCCTGCGACGGGCGGTTGCGGCTTTATGAAAAACGAAGGGGATGGCGGCGCTGCCCGAAGCACAGGAAAGGGCCTGTGTGCTGCGCGCATAGAATTTTGTTGTCAACCGGCGTCGGATATACTATAATGGAGATACAAAACGTAAAGAGGTGGAATAAAATGGTAGCCGTTGTGCACGCTGCAGGGCTTTCCGGGATTGATGGCTATATCGTGACAGTTGAAGGGATGCTGTCGGGCGGCCTGCCGCGGATGGATATCGTCGGTCTGCCGGACAAGGCGGTTTCTGAGTCGGCGGAACGTGTGCGCGGCGCGCTGAAGCAGACCGGTTATGACTGGCCGGTATCTCGGTTGACCGTTAACCTCGCACCCGCCGATACCAGGAAAGAAGGGCCGGTTTATGATCTTGCAATTGCGCTGGCCATTCTGGCGGTGTCCGGGCAGATTCATACGCTGCCTGCTCAGGCGGTTTTTCTTGGCGAGCTGTCGCTGACCGGGGAGATCCGTCCGGTTTGCGGCGCGCTCTCCATGGCGATGGCGGCGCGGGATGCGGGATTTGATACGATTTTTCTTCCCGCGGAGAATGCTGCTGAAGCGGCATATGCGCAGGGGGTGACGGTCTACCCGGTTTCCCGGCTGCAGGACCTGCTGGCGTTTTTGGAGCGGCGGGGGACGCTGACGCCCTGCCCGCCGCCGGCGCCGCCCGAGGCGGTTGACGACGCGCTTGACTTTTCTCATGTTGTCGGACAGGGGACGGTCAAGCGCGCATTGCTGGTTGCAGCGGCAGGCGGGCACAATCTGTTGCTGTCCGGGCCGCCGGGCTCGGGCAAGTCGATGATGATCAAGCGTCTGCCGACGATCTTGCCCCCGCTTACGGACGGCGAACGGCTGGAGGTCATTCGGGTTTGGTCAGCCGTGGGCCTTGGCGCCCAGGCGGCCCGGATGGGGGGCAGGCCGTTCCGGTCGCCCCATCATAATACTTCAGCGTCGGCCGTTGTCGGCGGTGGGATGCGCGGGCGTGTGCCGCGCCCCGGCGAGGCTTCGCTTGCGCATCGGGGGGTGCTGTTCCTGGATGAGTTTCCGGAGTTCCGCCGTGATGTGCTTGAGGCGCTGCGCCAGCCGATGGAGGATGGTGTGACGACGATCTCCCGTGCGGGCGGCCGGATCACCTACCCTGCCGCCTTTCAGCTGGCGGCGGCGATGAATCCCTGCCGCTGCGGCTGGTATGGAACCGATCGCTGTACCTGCAGGCCGGGCCAGGTGCAGCAGTACCTGCGCCGGTTATCCGGGCCGTTGATGGATCGGATCGACATCCAAATTGCAGTCGAACCGGTGCGTTATGATGCGCTTGCAGGACGGTCGGCAGCGCAGGAGGAGTCTTCATCCGCCAT
>CANPPM010000332.1 GCA_947575935.1 uncultured Butyricicoccus sp.
ATCTGCCAGAATGCGCGGATGGGGTGGCAGCCGTCAATGCTGGCGGCCTCCTCATAAGCTCTGGAGACGCTTTCAAAGTAAGGCTGCAGAAAGATCGTGGTGTAGGGAACCTTTGTCCCAACAAACAGGGTGATCAGCACGATCCGATTGGTCATCTCGTCTTTCAACAGGCCAGCACGGGCGATAATCATATACAGGGGGATGATGACCATGATAATGGGGACGCCACTGGCAGCGGCCAGACCAGTTTTGATCAGGCGGGAGCAGAAAAACCGGTGGCGAACCAGCACATAGGCAAAGGGTGCGCACAGCAGGATCAACAAAGTGCAGGAGATCACGGCATAGATCAGGGAATTTGCAAAGTACACGGCGACATTCGAGCCGATCCACGCCCGGCTGTAGTTTTCAAAGTGCAGGCCGGTGGAGAAGTCAAAGATGGTTCCCCGGAAGATGTCACCGGTGGTGGACAGGGACGCGCCGATGACCCAGATGATCACGACAAAAGTAAAGGAGACCCAAGTGGACAGAACCAGATAGCCGGGAACCAGCTTCAACTGGCCGCGTATATTCAGGCCCTGACGGCGTTTGTTTTTCACCATTTGTTTCGCCCTCCTTTATATTTCGATGTCATCGTCCTTGATGGCCTTGTTGGTCAAAAGGAACATCACGACAACGAAGATACACAGCATGACGCCGATGGCGGCGGCGCTTCCCGCGTCCCGGGTCACATCATCCGTATTGGCCGCGCCGAACAGCTTTTCGTACATATAGATCATGGGCACGATGGTAGAGGTATCCGCAGTGATAGGGGAAAACAACTTGGACCAGATAAAGAAGCCGGAGCAGCTAATGGCCCACATCGTCAGGTTAGTCTTGAGCATACTGCGCAGCAGGGGCAGTGTAATGTAAATAAATTGCTGCACCTTATTGGCCCCGTCGATACTGGAAGCCTCGTAAAGGTCGGGGCTGATACGCTCCATGCCGGACAGCCAGATCAGCATATAGTGGCCGATGGTGCCAAAGCAGTAAGAAATCAGCAGAGCGGCAAATTTCATATCCGGGGCCAGCCACTGAATTTTTGCCAGCGGCTCGAGCCCTATCGCCTTGAAAAAGTTGGGCAGGAATCCATAGGTGGAGTTAAAGACGTACTGGATCCACATGGTCGCCATGGCCACCGCGGAGATGATGTTGGGCATATAGATGACGGCCTGCCAGAAGCCCTTCAGCTTGACACCGCTTTTCAGGATCGCGGCCAGCAGCAGGGAAACGCCCAGGGTAATGGCACCGCCGAGGAAAAAGATTTTAAGCAGATTGATCCAGCTGGTGCGGTACAGTGCATTGCCCATCAGCGCCTTGTAGTTGTCGATGCCGTTGAATACCCAGCTGCTGAAGCTGTCGGTGATCTCCTGAATGGAAAAGAAGCTCATAAACACCGTACGGATGACGGGGTAAACGAAGATCAGCACAAACAGGATCGTAGCGGGCAGAGCAAAGGCAGCGATCATCGTCTTGTTTTTTTTCATTCTTGCAGCTCCTTTTTTGCTCTCTCCGTTTTTCATGGCAGATGAAAATGGCAGACAGCTCGCTAAGGAAATGCCTGCCATTTTCACGTGTGATTTAATTTCCTGTCAGGATGGTTTGTTTAAGCCATCCTGACTGCCGTTTATGGGGGTCAGGCCTGGGAGGCGGACTCCATATTTGCGACGAACTGCTCGGCGTTGATGGAACCGGCATACAGCTTAGCCAGGTTTTCCTTCAGTGCGGGTGTAATGTTGGGGTTGCTCTCCAGACCGCCGGAGATGGCGAAGATCTCGGTGCAGTTGTCAAAGTAGGGCTTTGCATCGGCCAGCTGCTCAGGCCACTCGGTGTTGGCGTTGTCGATGGGCAGGCCCAGGGTGCCCTCAGCCAGCTTGGCGTCCCATTCGCCGCGGGTGATCTTGGCAATCAGGGCAAAGGCAGCCTCGGGGTTGTCACACTTGTTGGTGATGGCCAGGGACTGACAGCCGATGACCATAGCCTCAGTGCCGTTGATGCCGCCGTCAACCTCAGGGTAGTTGAAGAAGCCCCACTCAAAGGTATCGCCGGTGATATTGCGGACCTCGTTGGGCAGCCAGGTGCCGCATACGTACATGGCCACCATGCCGGTAGCAAATTCCGTGTTCTGGCCGGTGGGGAAGGTGTTGGAGGCCACCAGGTCGGAGAAGTAGCCCTTGGAGGCCAGACCCTCAAAAGCCTTGGCGGTGGTCAGAACCTCGGGAGTCTCGGCCCACAGGCCGTCGGCCACCACGGCCTTGACCTTGTCGGTACCCAGCATACGGGCCAGATGGATACCAAACGCCTGGGGGGTATAGGCATCGTCGGTGGTCATGGGGGTGATGCCCGCATCCAGCAGCTTCTGGCAGACAGCCTCGAACTCAGCCCAGTTGGTGGGAACGCTGTCGATGCCGGCCTGACGGAACAGGGCCTTGTTGTATAGGAAGCCGTTGCCCTTCATTTGGTAGGGGATCTCCCGGGTCTTGCCATCGGTGTAATAGCTGCGGCACAGCGCCATCATGGCGGCGTTGCCGTCCTTCTCGTAGTCGGTAGAGGTCATCAGTTCTTCAACAGACACGATACGGTCGCCGAAGTTGGACTTATTGCCCGCGCCGTCAAACATATCGACCTTCTGGTCAGCGTCCAGGGCCGGGATCAGGCCTTCCTTGATGCCGGTACGGCCCTTGAACTGCAAATCGACCTCGGCACCGGTTTCCGCCATAAATTCATTGACAGCCTCAGTGATAATCTTGCCTTGGGTCTCGGTAGCTTCCCAGTTGGACCAGTAGACCAGCTTCACGCCATTGTAGATCTTATCGCTGCCGTTCTGGGCGGGCTGGGACTCGGTGCCATCGGCGGGCTTGCTCTCCTTAGCGTTGTCGCGGCCGCAGGCAACCATGGACAGAACCATGGTCAGAGCCAACAGCAGGCTGAACAGTTTCTTCAGATTTTTCATTTTCTTGTTCCTCCATTGTCATATAATTTTTTTGTGCGCTCGTAAAAGCGCAAATTACTGCGATAAACAACATCCAGAACAATATCGATATACCAGAACAGCGCAAGCCCTTTTCCATTCTGGATTTGAAAACGGTCTTGATTTT
>CANPPM010000333.1 GCA_947575935.1 uncultured Butyricicoccus sp.
GACGATGACCATGGTCATATGCTGGGCGGCAAGTTCCCGGATGACGGCCAGCACTTCGCCGGTCAGCTCGGGGTCGAGCGCAGAGGTCGGCTCGTCAAAGCACAGAATGTCCGGCTGCAGCGCCAGTGCCCGTGCGATAGCGACCCGCTGCTGCTGCCCGCCCGAAAGCTGATGCGGATAATTTTCCGCACGGTTGGAGAGGCTCATTTTTTCGAGCAGCGCCCACGCCTCTGCTTCAATTTCCTCATGGATCCGCTTTTTATTTGCCTTGTAATCGGGCCGGTTTTTAGCCAGCAGCTCACGCGCCAACATGACATTCTGCAGCGCAGTATACTGCGGGAACAGGTTGAAGGATTGGAAAACCATGCCGAAGTGCAGGCGGCTGCGCCGGATCTCGGCATCGCTGAGCGTTGCATGGCTGGCGGCGTCAAACAGGATTTCCCCATTCACTGCGATGGAGCCCGTGTCCGGGGTTTCCAGAAAGTTCAGGCACCGCAGAAGCGTCGTCTTGCCCGAGCCGGACGAGCCGATAATGGCTAGGGCCTGTCCGCGTTCAAGGGAAAAGTGGATGTCTTTCAGGACCTCGGTGCGACCGAAGCTTTTCGTAATGTCGTTAACTTCTAAGATCGGCATAACATGCTCCTTATTTAAAATACTCCAGGCGGCGCTCGATGTATCCAAATAAAATGGTCAGCAGGCCGTTGAAGATCAGGTAAAATACGGCGGTATAGAACAGCGGCCAGATAATGCCCGCGCTTTTGATGTATGCTTGTCCGTTCCAGATAATTTCGTAGACTGAGATTACGCGGGCCAGCGCAGTGTCTTTGATCAGCGTGATGGTTTCGTTGCCAAGCGGTGGGATGACCCGCTTGATCACCTGCAGGAGGGTCACCTTAAAAAAGATCTGCGCTTTTGTCATACCGAGTACTTGCCCCGCTTCGTATTGTCCGCGCGGGATGGATTGAATGCCGCCGCGAAAGATCTCTGAAAAATAGCAGGCATAGTTGATCACAAAGCCAATCAGCGCTGCCGTAAAGCGCGGTAGCAGATCGGCCTTCCAAAGCAGGCCGGGGCCATAGAAAATGACCAGCAGCTGCAGCATAAGCGGCGTGCCGCGGATGACCCATACGACAAGATTGGTTATCAGCCGCAGCGGGGTGAATCGCGACATCGAGCCGAAGCTGACAATCAGCCCCAGCGGCAGCGCGAACAGCAGTGTCAGCGCAAACAGCTTGAACGATTTGCCGAACCCCTGCAAAAGGGAGAGAGTGACAGACCAGAACATGATATCTTTAACCTTTCCGGTAAATCAGCCAAAGGCAGAGGACGTTTCTCGCCCTCTGCCTGCCGGGATTTGACCTTTTGAATCCAATTATTTTTCGATAATCGCTTCCTGCACGCCGTAAATGGCCGCGGTGTCGGTGACGGCGCCCGCGTCGTAGGCATCCTTCCAGAAGGAATTGAATGTTTCTGCCAGGTCAGAGCCCTTGCGGAAGCCGACCCCGTACTCTTCCCCTTCCTCCTCGTTGAGGATGACCGCACAGCCTAGGTCGGGATAGCTGGTACCTTCGCCAACCATTGCGCCCGCCATCAGCGAGTCAATGACGCATGCGTCGGAAGCGCCCGAAGCAACCTCCATCAGCGCGGCTGCCTGGGTCTCCATCTCGATAAACTCTAAGCCGCGCTTTTCGACCTCGCTTTTACCGGCCGAACCGGCCTCGACTGCAAAATTCAGGCCGGAGAGGCTATCTGCGGTCTGGTAATCTGCGGCCTTGTCGGCGGCCAGGACCACCACCTGCGCATTCAGGCAGTAGGGTTCAGAGGTGCTCATGCTGTTTTTGACCTCGTCTGTCAGCGTCATGCCGTTCCAAACGCAGTCAATGGCCTTGGTTTCCAGCTCCATAATTTTGTTGTCCCAATTAATCTCGATGAATTCGACTTCTACGCCCAGCGATGCGGCAAATGCTTTTGCCATATCGGCGTCAAAGCCGATCCACTCCCCGGCGTCGTTCTTGTAATCCATCGGTTCAAAATCGGTGATGCCGACGATTAGCGTGCCCTTATCTTTGATGTAAGCGACGTCGCTGCCGTCTGCAGTCTGGGCGTCTGCCGCGCTGCCGTCCTCAGGCGTGGACGCGCCGTCTGTCGGGGCGGTATCCGGGGTGTTGGCATCGGGCGCGTTGTTGCCGCCGCATGCCGTTAGGACCAGCAGCATCATGGCTGCGAGCAGGAACGCCATGAATCGTTTCTTCATGTGTCATACAATCCTTTCAAAGTTCTTGAGTGCTTCTGAATGGTGGTTCATCAAATGACCACTCTGCTATTTTACCACAGTAAACAAAAAAATCAATAAATTTTTTCTTGTTTGTTGAAAATTTTTTGCACGCGGGCTGATTGCAGGCCGTGCGGAATGGTGTTATACTATAAGAACCATGATTGCATCCACCATGAAAACGGGGTTTAATATACATATGAAATTGATATCTATACAGGGGCATTTTGGCTGCATTGCGGGGGAGAAAATTACCTTTGAGGAAGGTTTTTGCCGCCGCACCCTGCCCAATGGGTGGGGGAAAAGCACGCTGTGCGCCTTTATTCGGGTCATGCTGTACGGTCTTAATACCAGCCGCCGGGATACCTCGGCCGTACTTGCTGATAAGAACCGGTATTTACCGTTGGACGGCCAGGCGATGGGCGGCCGCTTGACGTTGGAATATCAGGGGCGGAACATTGTCCTGCTGCGTACGACCGGACGGGGCGGGCCAATGCAGGAATTTGAGGCGTTTTATGAGGATACCGGCGAGGACTGCGCCTTTTTAAATGCGAAAAACTGTGGGGAGACGCTGCTTGGCATCAGTGAGGAGGTTTTTCGTTCGTCTGCGTTTATCGATGGGGAAGAGATGATGCGCCCTTCCGGCGAGCTGGCGGATATGATCGTTTCGCTTGCGCAGTCGGGCGACGCTTCGGCGCGCGGCGCTGCGGCGCTGCGGCGGCTGGAGCGGTGGAGGCTGGATTTTGATTCGGGCAATGGACATGGGGTGCTGCCCAAGCTGGAGGCTGAGCGCAGGCGGATTGAGGGGCTGTTGGATGAGGCGTCTCACATTGAGGGCGACTTGGCCGCGCTGGAACTTGA
>CANPPM010000334.1 GCA_947575935.1 uncultured Butyricicoccus sp.
GCAACCACCCGCTCAGATGGGGCCCCAGCGGCAGAAACACACCGCTCACAGCAACCGCCGAAACCAGAATGCGGCCGCCCATCAAACCGGCCTGCGCCGCAGGGTCCGAGGTAATACACGAACTGAGCGCGCCACAGGGGATCTCCCACAGCTCTGCACAAACCGCAGCCAGGCCGCACAGCACGCAAATATAGATAGTCCGCACGCCCGGCTCCCAGCCCGGCCCGGCCTGGAATAGCAATGCAAAAAGCAGGGTAAACAACACCGCGCCCGCCGCCATCCACCGGCGTAAGCTCCCGCCATTGGATCGGGCGCGATCAGACAGCACACCAATCAGCAGCCCGCCGGAAACGCCAAAAATCCGCACCCCCAGCACCCCTGCCGCCGCTGCAAAGACCGGCAGCCGCAGCGTACCGGCCAAATACGATGCCAAATACATGCTGATCATGATCCTTGGCAGATCCATGAGCACGCCGCCTAGGGAATAGGCGGCCTGCGCCCTCAGCCGTACTCTTTTAAAACCCATCAATGCCGCAGGACCCTTGCCGGCTCCCGCCCTCCCCCTTTCTGTCAGCCCGCCGGATGGGTGATATGGCCCCCCGCGCCGCCTGCATCCAACTCTGCAGCCCGGTTCGCCGCCATACCGCTTTGTTATGGCTATTTCTACAAATTAGCTCCACGGTCTTTGTCTGTTTCTACAGTCTCCAAGCATTATGAAAAAAGTGAAATCCAGGGCCTGTTTAAAATGCCAGCATGCCCCACCAGCGGGTCGTTTCCCGTCATTACGACAGATTTTAACGCCGAACAAGGCCAATTCGAGCAATATCCGAAAAACCAGCAAAGAACGGCGGAAAAAGAAATGCCGTTCGGTCGGGTAACCCCTTGGGAAAGGAGACTTAAACCGTTTTCTTTTGCTTTTACTATACCATACCATCCCTGCATTTACAAATACGAAAAACCTATGGGAATTTCATAACCAAAACGAATGCCTAGAATTGACAGAAGCGTGAAACTGCTGTATAGTAAGGAATATAGGCACAGCAAGTCGTCAAAGCAACGGCATAAGGGGGAAAAACGCGTGCAGCTGAAGCATCTGGAATACCTGATCAGGGCCGCGGAGTGCGGATCGATCACCCAGGCAGCCGAGCAGCTCTTTGTAAGTCAGCCCAGCATCACCAAGGCCATCATGAGCCTGGAACAGGAATACCAGGTCAAGCTGGTTATCCGCAAGCCGCGTGGGATTGACCTGACCCCGGAGGGCCGCCGCTTTATTCACTATGCCCAGGGCGTGCTGACCGCTGCCGCCGCGCTCCGACGGAACTGTACCGCGCCTGACGAGCCCCAGCGGCGGCTGTTTCTTGCGGCGCAGCCGCTCGATTTTATTTACCCCCTGCTCCTTACAGTTTATGACGAGGTCCAGGCCCAAAACATGCATTTCAACCTCATCGAGACCAACCGCAACGACGTTGTCCAGCAAGTGCTGAACCGTCAGGCCGATATCGGCGTGCTGGTCCGCAGCCGTGCGGACGCCAAAAATTTCCTCTGGAACACAGAGGCAAAGCGGCTGGATCTGTGCCTGCTCGACAGCACCCCGCCTTGCGTCTGCGTAGGACCGCATTCGCCCTATTACAATCGGCATACGATCACCTACGCCGAAGCCGAGCATTGCACCGCGCTTGCCCTCAGCATGGAATCCCAGGCGGCGCATGATCTATATTTTGACAACACCGACCCACATTTCAATACCGAACGAATCATCTTTGTCAATACGGTCAGCGCCTGCCAGCATCTTCTGCTGCACACCGACGCACTGGCCTTTTTGTCCAAATGGACGGTCGGCTGCTTGTCCGACCCGTCACTGCACATCTTACAAATCGCCCCTTCAAAAAATGATAAGATTCCCCATATCAACGACCTGCTCTGGATCCGCCGCGCCGGCGAGTCGCTCACCCCCACGGAACAGCAATTTATCCGACATTTATACGCACATTTGGGGAAACCGGTTCCCACGCCACTGCTGTAACGCGCCCATCCGGCCTGCTCCGGCATGCTGACGGCCGGGCTAAACAGGCAGAAGCTAGCGTCCCTTTTCCCTGCAGCGTACGCGCAGGAAAAATACCGGGCGCGCCAGGTGCGCCAACCCTTCCCGAATCCCGTACACTGCCTCTTTTTGACATGCCAAAGGGCGGGAAAGCTGTATTTCAGCTTTCCCGCCCTGGTTTTTATCATGACCAGACGCACGCCTTTGTCACCGGCCAAGCCGTACGAACGCAGGCGGGCATCAGCGGTACTCCTCCGCAAGCCTCTGGAACAACGGCAATGCACGGCGGATCTGCTCTGTCTGCACACAGTACGAAATCCGCATATGGCCCGGCGCACCAAAGTCCGTTCCCGGGACCAACAGCAGCTCATACTTCCGCGCACGCTCGCAAAAGGCACGGTCATCCGGCTCCAACGTTTGCGGAAACAAATAAAACGCACCGTCCGGCTTGACGCATCGGTACCCCATCCCTGTCAGCCCCTCGTACAGGATCCGGCGGTTCTCAGCATAAACAGACAAATCTGCAGTCTCCTCCGCGCATTCCGCAGCGACGAGCTGGAACAGGCTCGGCGCGTTGACATACCCCAGCACGCGCCCAGCACCGCAGACCGCAGCATACAGGTCGCCAAATTCCGGCACATCCGGCACGGCCACATAACCAATACGCTCGCCCGGAAGCGACAGCGATTTAGAATAGGAGTAACACATCAGCTTCGCCGGATAAAAGCGCGCCGGGCAGGGCAGCTCTATGCCGTCATATACAATCTCACGATAGGGCTCGTCCGAAATCAGATAGATCGTGTGCCCAAATTCCTCCGATTTTTCACGCAGCAGCGCCGCCAACCGGGTCAGCGTCCCTGCCGAGCAGGCGATTCCGGCCGGGTTGCTTGGGGAGTTGACAACCACCCCCCTGGTATGTGGGGAAAGAAGACGGGCAAAGGCGTCAAAATCAATTTGAAAATCCTCCGTCCTCGGTGGGACGACCACACACTTCGCGCCCGCCCCTTTTTCAATAAATACCGAATATTCTGGAAAAAACGGCGCAAACACAATAAATTCATCCTCAGGTGAACTGGCCAGCGCCCGGAAACA
>CANPPM010000335.1 GCA_947575935.1 uncultured Butyricicoccus sp.
AAAGCAATACGCCCCGTGCTGGTTGCGTGGCTGGATGTGCGCAGCCGCCGCATATTGGGAATGATTTTATGTGAGCATTCCAATACGCAAATCGTCAAAGAATCGTTTGTAAAAATGGTTTATGAAGCCGGATGCGTACCGCTGGAGGCGCACATGGACAACGGCAAAGACTTCGCTAACCACGAAACGCTCGGGCAAGACCGCAGCGTCCGCGCAATGGAAGACAGCCTGATGGACGCAGAAGAAAAAGGCTTTTACCTATCAATGGGTGTGAAACGATGGTCGCGGTCGCTGCCCTTCCAACCGTGGGACAAGCCGATAGAACGAGCTTTCAATACCTTCTGTTTACGGTTCTCCCGAAAGTTCCAATCCTACACCGGAACGCTCACGGCATCCCGCACCGCCAGCAAGCGCAAGAAGGATATTGCCGGGATGTTGGAGCGCGGCGAGCTTCTCACTATGGATGAGTTTATGGAAGTGCTTCAAGCATTTGTCACGGAGTGGTACAACGTGCACAATCACCGAGGGCTCAAGGATGCAGGCGAGCAGCATTCTACGCCGATCGGAGTATGGGAGAACGAACCGCACGTCCAGCGCCCCGCCCCACCGAGGGAGTATGCCGCTATGCTGCTGATGAAGCCCGCGCAGGCCAAGGTTACATCGCAGGGCATCACCAAATTTAAGACCCTTTACACAGCGGACGAACTTGCTCATTACATAGACCAAAAAGTCGGCATCCGCTGGGATACGGGAGACGTGCGGAAACTGTACGTTTATGACAAAGAGGGACGCAAAGTCTGTGAGGCTTATTCAGCGGAGCTTATGCAGTTCGGTGAACGCGTTTCAGAGGCCGCACTGGAAGAGCTTCACAAGCGCAAAAACCGGCAGCTTTCCGAGGTACGCGCGATATTGGACGAATACCAGACACCGCCCGAACTGAGGCTTGATCCAAGCCGGACGGAGGCAGTCGGTAAACTTGACCTTACGATAGGGCACGTACCCCGTCAAAAGGTTATCGCCCTACCTACTGATAAGGAGGGACGTTCCGAAATCATCAGTAAGAAAAAGAAATCCGGCGCTGGGGATGAATTCCTTAACGCCAAGGCCGGAGCCGCACTTGAGCGGCTGAAAGCTATGAATGGATAGGAGGATATTTATGGAAGCAGCAGTCAGCACCAATACCACGGCAGAGCCGTTAAGCATTGTAGAACAGCTGAAAAGCTATGCAGATTCAAACAAAATCAGTATCTCGGTGCTCGCCAGAGAGATAGGCCTCGGACGTTCAACGATATCGAAGTATGTAAACGGTGCATATGGCAGCGATACAGTCAACATTGACAAAAGAGTCGCGCAGTTTCTCACCAAAAATACAGGTAATATTATTAACCTTCCAACCGCCGCAGCGCCTAAAACCTCACAGAAGCCGCGCTTCTACGAAAGCCGCGATGCAAAGGCTGTGCTCGGCGTATGCCAAAGCTGTCAGGAGTATGCTTCTATGGGTGTCGTGATTGCCCGCAGCGGGCGCGGCAAAACCTACAGCCTGCGCGAATATGCCAAGCTCCCCCGCGTGGCTTACATTGAATGCGGCGGAAGCATGTGCAGGAGCGATATTGTCCACTCCATCGAGAATGCGCTTGGGCTTCCGCGTGGGCGCGGCACAGTCTGGCAGCGGGAGGAGGCAATCTTTGAGTTTCTGAACTATAATAAAGGTTACTTACTGATTATTGATGAAGCGGACAAACTGATTAACAATGGAAGGTGCAGCAAGATTGAGCTGCTCCGTGAAATTTTCGACCATTCCAATGTGGGCATGGTGTTTACGGGCGAGCCGGAAATGACCGTACAGATTCAAACATACCTTGACCGCATGGAAAACCGGATTGTTTTTCAGGCGGAACTCAAGGGGCTGCTTCCCTCGGAAGTAGAAGAATATCTCAGTGATTTCGATATCACGCCGGAGGCAATGACAGAGTTCAAAGAGCGCGCATGTGGGATGCGGAGAAGCTGTTTCCGGCTGCTCGACCATACGTTATCCAATGTCCAGCGTATTCTTGAGGGAAGCGCAGATCAGACCATTACTGCCAGGGTGCTCGAGCAAGCCTCGGCCATGATGATGCTGTAACAGCCGGAGGGCAGGGACAATGAAAATGAGAAAACAGAAGCGGATCGGGCTCTCGCTGATTGGCATTTCGGCGGCGTTGCTGCTGATGGTTTCCGAACCCGGCAGCGCCCCGGAGGATTGTGACGCGACTGCCGTCCTGCTTACCTTCCCTCTCGGCGTTTACATGACAGTTACCCCAAATTATATCTTAATTGACAGTGATCCTACAGAGGGACACCAATCAAACAACTTGAAAGGAGCCTTTCAAAATGGCAAGAAAAAGAGTAGTAGAAGCCCCCGTGCTCAAGTCGTGGGAAGACGTTAATGACGCGCTCCGCAAAATCGCGGAGAACCAGCTCGCCCTCAATGATATTGAGAGCGATATGCAGAAACAGGTGATCGGAGCACAGAAAATTGCCGAGGAACAGAGCCAGCCTTATAAGGATAGCATATCACGCCTTGAGCGCGATATCAAGGCCTTTGTCACCGACCACCGCGCTGAAATGGGCGGCGGCAAAACGATGGCGCTCACCTTTGGCGAGGTCGGTTTCCGGCTCTCGACTTCGATTTCTCTGCCCCGAGCAAAGGAGAAACTTGACGAAATTATTCGCCGCCTGAAGGCCCGCCAGATGCTGGACTGCATTGTCACTGAGGAGAAGGTTAGCAAGGAAGCCTTGCGCAAGTATGGCGCGGATACGGTCGAGGCGGTCGGCGCTCAGTGGAAGCAGAAGGACGTGTTTGGCTATGATCTCAATATAGCGAAGCTGGAGCAGATCAAGGCCGGAAAGTAGAGGTAGAAGTTATGGCAGCAGCGAAGAAAGGCCGCTGGCAGGCCACCATCCGCACGCTTTGGGCGATTGCAAAATCGCCCGAGCTGCACATGGATTCGGAAGACCTTCACTCGGTCGTTTACCGTGAGACTGGAAAGGACTCCCTGAAAAAACTGTCCCCAAATGAGCTGAATCAGGTTGCCAGCGTACTCCAGAAGATGAAGGACAGTGTCAGCG
>CANPPM010000336.1 GCA_947575935.1 uncultured Butyricicoccus sp.
GTCATTGTCAGTCCGCGGAATACCAGCATCCCAGCAAGCGTCACAATGAACGCAGGCAGTCTCATATACGCGATCCAGTAGGCCTGAAACGCGCCGGCCAGTATCCCAACCAAAAGAACGACGGGAATTGCAACAATGACAGGCACATTGTGCTCCACGATCAATTTGCCGCTGATAGCGCTGACCAGGGCGACCATACTGCCGACAGAGAGATCCACATTTCCGGTAATGATGCAGGGCAGCATTCCTATGGCAAGAATCAGGACATAGCTGTTTTGCATAATGAGCTTGGAAACATTAACAGATCGGAAGATGATGCCGCCGGTCAATATCTGAAAAAGCACCGAGATCGCGATGAGAGCGATGAGCATTGACTGTTGGCGCAGATCTATCTTGTGATTGTCCCCAAGTCTGTTGATTAACTTATTTTTCACTTCGACTGCCTCCATTATCATCGACAATGATCTGCATGATTTTCTCCTGCGATACTTCCTCGCGGAGAAGCTCGCCAATAAAGCGCCCCTCGTTCATCACATATATCCGGTCACACATCCCGATCAGTTCCGGCATTTCGGACGAGATCATCAGCACTGCTTTTCCGTCCGCGGCCAGCTGATTGATAATTGCGTAGATTTCATACTTGGCGCCAACGTCAATGCCTCGTGTGGGCTCGTCCAAAATCAAGATGTCTGGATCACTGCACAGCCAACGGGCAACCAGCACCTTTTGCTGATTTCCGCCGCTGAGCATCTGCGTTTTTTGAAAGACGGAGGGCGCCTTGATCCGGATGTCTTGGCTGATTGCCTGGGAAGCGTCCACTTCCGCGGCGTGGTTCATCACACCCCTGCTGCTGAATTTTTCCAGGTTTGAAAGACTGATATTTGTCACAATATCTTCTTCCAGAATCAGCCCAGCATCCTTGCGGTCCTCCGGAATATAGGCGATTCGATGGGAAATTGCGTCTTTGACGGTACGGAGCCGGAGCGGTTGCCCGTCCTTGTATATCTCGCCGGATAATGGAGATGGAAACTCACGCGGTCAATAATCTGCTCTCCTGCTACACTGGGGGAAAAGACACACCAATCCTTCACTTCCAGCGCCAATTCGCCCGGTTTCGCGGTTCGTTCAGGATACAGATTGGACATTTCCCGCCCCACCATGCTGCGAATGATATGGTTTCTGGAGATGGACCCATCGTTTTCCAAGGTTTCAATGGACTCGCCGTCTCGCAGTACGGTAATGCGGTCGGCGTCCTTGAGAAGCTCATCAAGCTTATTGGAAATAATAATGACAGAAATCCATCGCTCCACCCGCAGATTCAAAATAAGATTGAGCAGTGCGTCGCTGTCTTTATCATTCAACGCGGCGGTTGGCTCATCCATAATCAGGAGCTTCACATTCTTGGAAAGCGCCTTGGCGATCTCGACCAGCTGCTGCTTGCCCACGCCCAAGTACTTGCACGCCGTGTTGGGATCCTCCTTTAAACCGACAGCATCCAAAAGACGCTGTGTCTCCTGTATCTGGCTATCCCAACTGATTACTCCAGACCTGCAAATTTCATGACCGAGAAAAATGTTTTCCTGAATGGAGAGCTCCGGAATCAGCGCCAGTTCTTGATGAATAATGACAATTCCCCGACTCTCGCTGTCGCTGACTTTTCGGAACCGCATCTCCTGCCCCTCAAAAACAATCGAGCCGGAATAGCTGCCGTGGGGATAGATGCCGCTGAGAATGTTCATCAAGGTCGATTTTCCAGCCCCATTTTCACCTACAAGCGCGTGGATCGAGCGCTGTTCAACCTGCAGGCTCACATGCTTCAGCGCTATAACGCTAGAAAAGCATTTTTGAATCCCGTCCATCGTTAAGAGAATTTTGCGCATAGCTGTGGCACTCCCCCCAATTAGTTTGAAATCTATGCGTGCGCTCGGTATCATGGCGGATGTTGTACTGCGCGGGGCCGCCAGTGGCGCAGGGCCCCGCGGTACAAAACGTTTATTGGAGTTCGTCCAGTGTATAATAGCCGCCGTCAACCAGCAGTTCCTGCCAGTTGCTTTGGTCAACAAATAGGGATTCAATCAAATAAGAGGGGACAATTTTCGAAAAATTGTCATAGCTTTCCGTATCATTTACAGTGACTGTCTCGCCTTTGAGAATCTGATCGGTCATTTTTGCTACGGCAGCCGCAAGAATCTTGGTATCCTTAAATACAGACATGGACTGGTCACCCGCAATAATTGCCTTCACGTTGGCAATATCACAGTCCTGACCGGTAAGAATAGGCATTGGATTATCTTGCGTACCATATCCCGCCGCTTTCAGGGCGGACTGGGACCCCAATGATGTGGAATCGTTGAGACACAGCACCGCATCCAGATGCGCGTCGGAGTAATAGGCGGTGAGAATGTTATCCATCCGGCTCTGCGCCTCTTTTTCCTCCCAGTTTGGCGTTGCCGTTTGCTCCATATCGGTTTGCCCGGAACGGATCACCAGCTGCCCGTTATCAATGTAGGGCTGCACCTCGCCGACCGCGGCGTCAAAGAGCACTCGGGTAGCGTCGCTGTTGGGCCCAGAAACAATTTCCATATTAAAGGGGCCCGCGTTGTTTTCCAGATTGAGCTGGTCCACAACATACTTTCCTATGATCTGTCCGATGACGGTATTGTCAAAGGTCGCGTAGTAGTCCACCGCATCAGAATTGACAATCAGACGGTCGTAGGAAATTACACAGACGTCCTGCTGTTTTGCCGTTTCCAGAACGTTTGTCAACGTACTGACATCAATGGGGGAAATAATCAGCACTTTTGCGCCCTTGGTAATCATGTTGTCGATCTGGGAGACCTGAAGCTCTGTTTTGTTTTCCGCAAATTGCAGATCAACGGAATAGCCCATCCCGCCAAGCTCCTTTTCCAGATACTCGCCATCCTGATTCCAACGCTGCAGGGATTTTGTGGGCAGAGAGATGCCGACCAAGGTTGATTCGCCAGCGGAATCAGAAATCTTTTCAGCTGGCGGAGCAGATGGCTGGGCAGACGGCGTGCTGCTCTTGGTGCAGCCGAACAGCGCAAGGGTCAGCGTAAGGGCCAATGCGA
>CANPPM010000337.1 GCA_947575935.1 uncultured Butyricicoccus sp.
GCGACATATTCCAAATATCAATGCTCAACTGACGGGCCAAAGCGCCTGCTTTCGTTTCAATATAATATTTTCCCTGCATAGATCTTCCTGTGGACAACAAATAATATTCCGTTTCTAAATCCGTAAGCTGCTGCGCATCCTTCTGCATATTATCCTGTACATAGGAGACATAATCCCCGTATTCTGAAATGGGAACCTTCTGTAAAAATTCTTCTTTTGTGCGAATTCCCGCGAAACCATGCTCCTCCGCATACGCACTGTTTCTGCCAAATTCTATAATATCCGCCAACACAGCATCCTGCATTGCGGCCCCGTTTTGAAACAATGACTGCCAACCATCCTGCGCATATTGCATCAAGTGTTCAGCTACTTGTTCTGGTATACTTTGTCTCTTTCCCATCATCCTCTTCCCCCTCCACATTCTTCTGCCTATAATAAGATTATAAGACAGAAGTGATAGGTTCGATAACAAAACAAATTCCCCTAGCGAGATTTTGTTACAAATTATTTTTGTCACGTATAATTTCCCATTGTTTTCGCTTGAAAGCTATCCTTTTCTTTTGCTTTTTTACAGAATGAAACCATACCGAAACTCCAATCAAAAAAGGAATGCCCACGCCGACATTCCTTTTTCATATACTGTATTCTGATTTTACATCCGCTGCGCCAAAAATTCCCGTTCTGCAGCAATGGTAGCAGTAGTCTGCGCCACGCTGGGACCGCCGATGGTATTGCGATTGGCCATACAAGTATATACTGCAATGGCATCATAAATATCATCTTCAATCAGTGGATTATGCGCTTTATATTCTTCTAATGAAACTTCATCCAAGCTAATACCGCGATCCAGACATTCTGCTACCAGCTTGCCCACAATAGCATGAGCATCGCGGAAAGGAATTCCTTTGCGTACCAAATAATCAGCCAAATCCGTAGCATTGGTAAAGCCGCCCTTGGCCGCCTGCAGCATTGCGTCCTTGCGAATTGTCATAGTACGCAGCATAGGCGTCAAAACCAACAGACATTTCTGCCAGGTTTCCACTGTATCAAACAATGGCTCCTTGTCCTCCTGCATATCCTTATTGTAAGCCAGAGGCAATCCTTTCATGGTTGTCAGAAGCCCCATCAGATTCCCATATACACGACCGGTTTTACCCCGCATCAGTTCTGCCACATCAGGATTCTTCTTCTGCGGCATAATACTGCTGCCGGTGCTATACCCGTCATCTAAATCAATAAAATGGAATTCCTGGCTGCTCCAAATAATAATTTCCTCACACATACGGCTCAAATGCATACTGCAAATAGAGGCAGCCGCCATATATTCCAAAATGAAATCCCGATCGCTGACGCCATCCATAGAATTCAGGCAGACAGAATCAAACCCCAATTCCTCCGCCACCTGTTCCCGATCCAGCGGGAACGTCGTACCTGCCAGTGCGCCAGAGCCCAACGGCAAAACATTCATACGTACTCTGCAATCCTCCAAACGGGTGATATCCCGCTTGAACATTTCCGCATAGGCCAGCATATGATGGGCAAAGGATACAGGCTGTGCCCGTTGCAGATGGGTATAACCCGGCAGAATGGTTTCTTTGTGCTCCTCGGCAATGTCCACTACCGTTTTCATCAATTCCAACAGCAGATGATGGGTGTTTTCTATCTCATGCCGCAAATACATCCGTACATCCACCGCCACTTGGTCGTTACGGCTCCGGCCTGTATGCAGTTTTTTCCCGACTGTGCCGATTTTTTCCGTGAGCAGAACCTCCATATTCATGTGAATATCTTCTGCCGCCGGGTCAAAGGTCACCTGCCCCTTCTCAATCTCTGTCATAATTTCATCCAGCCCCGCAAGAATCTGCTGCGCTTCCTCTTTGGTCAAAACTCCGATATCGCCCAACATACGGGCATGTGCCTTGCTGCCGGTAATATCCCATTTATATAATTTCTGGTCAAAGGATATCGAAGAATGAAAATCCTCCACCAATTTATCTGTATCCTTGCTAAACCGTCCGCCCCATAATTTTGCCATTGTTGTTCCTCCTGTTTTTCTTTTTTGTTTTTATCTGCTGCCTATCCAATTTTATTTTCTGCCCTGCGCCCAATCCGCCCCAGAGCAAAATTTTTGCATATGCAGCTTATATGCGTTTTCTACAGCTTTGCGCGTTTCTCCTGCTCTCTGGTTTCCGCTTCCGCTTTTGCTTCTTTGGCTGTGGCAAAGGTATCCATGCGCAATAAAATCACACAGTCGCTGTCCTTGATATTTTGCTCCTGCTCAGCGTATTCCCCGCACCAAACATCCTGCCAGCTATCGTCACCTAGATCTATAGCTTCCACAGACAGAATATAACTTTTTCCCGCTTCCAGCACAATTGGCTCTGTACTACTCCGTCCCAAAAAGTCTGAAGCCCAGCCACAAATTATATCCTCACCTTCGGGAAAAGCAACTTGTATCGTCGGAGCAAATTTTCTGGTTGCGCTTTTCCTCGTTTCCAGCATCTTCCATGCAAACTCTGGAAAACCCTCGCTGTTATTTTCCTGTTTATGACCAATATACAGTGCTTCCAACGAATCGGTACCTCCATAGGCCATTACACCAGTTTCCGTCAATTCGCCATATTTCCAGACTTCTCGCTGCAAAAGATAGCCCTGCACATCCTGCCGGCAGGAAAACTCTAATACGCCTGCCGCCGTATAATCCCCCAGCATGGCAATTTTCTTTTCTCTGTCACTCAGTTGTACACCACGCACCGTAGACTCATCAGCGGACTTGTCAGCGGTACAGCCAGTCAAGCACAATGCCAGGATGCAGCAGAGCAGTAATATTTTTCGAACTGTATGTTGCATAGAATCTACCTCCCTAATCGGCTTCCAATCCCAAAATCGACAACGTTTCAATTTTTGCAATGCAAAACAGCTTTTACAGCAACAATACAGTTATAGAAAAGCCTTTACTGCCTGCTGCAGCGCCGCTATACGCTTCGCTGCTTCCTCCATGCTGCTTCCCTTCAGCGAATAATAAAATTTGATTTTAGGCTCTGTGCCGGAAGGCCGTACCGCCATCCAACCGCCATCTG
>CANPPM010000338.1 GCA_947575935.1 uncultured Butyricicoccus sp.
ATGTTTTCGTTTTGGCGCCCCTCTGCGTACAGCCGCCGGATAAAGCCGCTGACAAGCTCGTTGTCTTCTGCATGAGCAGCTATGGCCAGTCCGGTTTTCTTTACCTCTTGCAATACACGGTACAACTCATCATTGTTGGCGCTGGTCAGACCCTCAAACTCTGCTTCACGCCCCTCAGGCGCATCGTGTAAAAAGGTTTTATAGGCGATAATCCCCTCGTGAGAGAGTGGTTCGATTGCTTCGGGGTGTTTCCCTCCGGCGGCGCCAAAGAAACAAAAATCCACGCAGCTGCCTTTTTCATGGCGGTCGTTTGCCGCACATTCCTCGCCTTTGCAAATACGGATGCGGTCACGCAGGAGATCGGCATTCCACTGTGGAGGCATTGAGATGGGATGTTCAAAGAATGTTGTGCAGCCTCCAGCAGCTGCTGCACGAGATCCAACCTCAAAGGTTTCTCTTTCCCAATGACCAGGGTCGCGATAATGCACATGGGTATCAATGCCGCCAGGCAGCACATGCTTGCCAGCTGCATCGACGGTCTGTGCCGCTTCTGGAAGGTGGCCAGGCTCGGCGATGATGGAAAACTTCTGGTCCTGGATGCCGATATCGACGGGCCGGAAGCCTCCTTCTATAAAAACAAGGCCATTGATAATTGCAAGATCTAACACAGAATGATCTGCTCCTTTCATGATTCGGTAAACAAGTTGGGGAAACGATTTTACTTGGATAAACACGGCAGACAAGATACGGTCTCAATCGAGCCGCTCGATTCGAAAGGTGACGCATTCGCCACAATCGGGACATTGGACCGGGGTTGGCTTTACACTCCCTCCCCGTCGCGCTGCATAGACAAAAGGATAAATCGCATTGAGGGCAACCATGCATAGTGCAGCGCTTTTTTCTGTCTCAATAAATGCGCCATTAAAATAAATGGAATCGCCAGACTGATAGCGTGGGCAGCCGCTTTCCATTACGGTAATCTTTACTTTGTAATCCTCCATAATTCCTCCATTACTCAATCGGCTTTAAGATCATCTCTTTTTTGTAGTCATGATATTGCTGCAACAGCTTCGCCAACAGTATCCCCGCAGCAACACCGTCAAACACAGGGACCCTCAGTTCCTGTTCCAATCGCCCGTCCAACCCCGCGTAGTTGGCGCAGCCCAAAATAACAGCATCACAAAAATCCCCTTCCACCAGCTGTCTGCCGGCTTTCAGAACAGCTTCTGCTTCATCACTCCGACTTACACGAAAACTGTGGCACGAACGATCTACGCCATAGGTAAAGCTCATTCGGGCTTTATTGAGGGCGGACTTTTCCGATGGTGAGATAACGCCAAAATCAGAGCCCTCAAAGGTCGCCAACTTCATAGATGCTTCCGCAATCCCGATGACGATTTTAGAGGTGGCCAGCTTCATTGCCGGCAGCTGCGGGTCCGCATGGCAAGCAACGATGAAAGCATCATACGCTTGCTCGTGGGCTGTGATGAACTCGCGCATCTCAATGCCGGCAATCAGCTGCTCCTCCGCATTTTGGATCAGCTTGGGAGAACGTGTCATAGAAACGGTATCAAACCGGTCCCCCTCCTGCTCCAATTTCTTAGCGACCTGCTCAATCTTCAACTGTGTCCCCAAATCGCTGTTGGGATTGATGATACAGATTTTCATGTCGTGCACCTGCTTTTCTTCTATTTTTTAAATACGGTATGAAAGCATTCCGTGTGCTGTAAAATACGCTCTCTCAAAAGCATCCATGATCAGACGCGATTCCTCGTCTGCTTTTTTCAGCTCGTGATGGATTTGGTCGGTCAGTTCCATCACCTCGTCGAGCACCTTTTGTTCATCGAAAGTAGTGATTTCGCGGTTGCGTACCACAGGGACTCCCGCGATCAATACGTCCCGCACCGATGAACCATTTTCGCAGAAAGCGATCTGATTGGTATAATTGTTTTCTGGGATGTAGGTCGCGCTATTTGCATCCAAAATTATCAAATCCGCCTGCTTGCCCACTTCGATGCTGCCGAGTTCGTGGGCCATACGGGCACAATGAGCACCGCCGGCTGTTGCCATTCGAAGGGCATCCTCTGCACCGACCCAATTGTGAAAGTTGGAATGGCGAACCTTATGAATAACAGAGGCCAAACGGATCTGCTCAAAGAGATTCATGTTGTCACTACAGCTGGGATTATCAGAGCCGATACCAACTGGTATGCCAGCCCGCAGCAGTCCTTCCACCGGAGAAATGCCAGAACCCAGCTTAAAGTTAGAACCCGGACAGTGGACCACACTACAGCCTCGCTTTGCCATCAGGTCAATATCATGCTGATCAATCCAAACAGCATGGATGACTGACATCTGTTCATAGAGCAGATGATTGTCTTCCATATATTGAATTAGGCTTTTCCCAAAAGCATATTCCGCACCGGAGCGCTGGAGCCTGGTTTCCATTACATGGTTGACAACCGGCAGGTCATGTTCCTCTGCCAGGTTTCGAATTTTTCTTTGCAGCTCAATAGAGGAACGCTGCGGACCGGAAACAGAAAGCATATATTTCTGGATTCTACCAGGACGGTTGTATCGGGCAATCTGTTCACGCAAATAGGATAGATATACTTCGTGTGGAGTCTTGCCGGCGGCCTCAAGCTGCTGCTTTAGTTCATTCGAAAGGACAGGCCTCAGGAAGGGGATCGCATGGTGCATGGGCAAGTCGCTGATTGTGGTAGCCACATAGGCCCGCAGGCCTGCCTGCTCATAACCTTCAAAGACAGCAGCCAGATTATCCGCATCATTCCACGGGACTTGTACCAAATCGTCTAAAACAGTCGTGCTGCCTGTCTTTAAAAGCTGTATGGCATTATACAAGGTTCTCAATCGGATATATTCAGGCGTCGATTTGAGTCCGCTGAGAAAGGGACGCAGCTTCATGATCCATAGCTCCAGAGGAAGATTGTCAAAAGAACCCCGGTAGAATGCATCAAAGGTGTGGATATGGCTGTTGATCAAACCGGGCAAAATGATACAGCGCGCCGCATCGATTACCTCTTGAG
>CANPPM010000339.1 GCA_947575935.1 uncultured Butyricicoccus sp.
GGTCGTTTGGATCGGTAGTCCAGATTTCGCCGTACTGGTCACGCATGCCCTGTGTTTCAACCGCGTCGGGCAGGCCGTCGCCGTCGCTATCGTCTGTAGAACCGATATAGGTATCCTGCAGCTGCCGGAATGCGTCGGCAAGATCGTCTGCGGTTGCACAGAAAAGATAGCTGCCGCCGGTCGCTTCTGCAATCTCCTCCATCATCGTCTGATCGACATCGCTGCCGATGCCAACGGTGATCACACGTTGGCCGTTTTCCCGCAGCGCTTCCAATGTCTCTTCCGGAACAAAGCTTTGCCCGTCGGAAAGCAGGATGACAAGGGACTGGTACTGAGGATCGCGGCTTTTATAGGAAAGTGACTGCGCAAGGACTTCTGCGATCTCTGTGCCCCCATCCGCATAGAGCCTGTCGATCTCTCCTTTGATGTCGTCCCGATGATCCTGCTCTGTCACAAGCTGCTGTTCATCCAGCAGCTCATACGTTCGCTCCTCAAAAAAGAGTAACGTTATGCGGTCCTCATCCGCAAGCACGTCAATCAGGTTTTGAGCGGCCTTCACGCTTTGGGTGCGCTTTTCTCCAAACATGCTGCCAGAACAATCCATTGCCAACACAATGCTGTAATAGGGGACGGCTTCCGTGCGAAGGGCGGGCAGACGGCGCGCCCATGCGGCTTGCCATGCCTGGCCGTCTACAACGGCGTATTGACTGAAATGGGACGTTTCGACCGATATGGTACCGGCATCCGGATCCGTCGTGCCGTCCAGCAAAACCATGCTGTTGTTTTCAGTGTCGTACCAGACGATGGCAAGCGCTTCCGGGTCGATGCCCCTGGCACGCAGCCGCCCCGGATCATAGGAGAAAGTAATCTCTGCCTCCCGTACCCCGGCGCCGGCGGCGCTGATCTCGGCAGCGCCGAGCAGCCCGGCGGTCCGAAGCATGGGGCCGGACGTCAGTGGGGATACACTCACCTTGCCCGTACCATCTAATGTACAGGCAACCGAAACTTTGGTTATGGGGCCGCCGGTCAGCGGTTGCTCCACGGTTGTGGCAGAACCCCTTCCGGAAGAGGGTTCGGGGAGCGGGCCCAAAATAGGAGGCGCTTCGTCCGGGCCGTCCATTGCCAACCAGTCTGCGGTTAGGGTGATGTCGCGGTTGGCAGCTTCATCAAATTCGAAATAGTTTTGATCATCGTCCAGCCACCCCAGGAAAAGACAGCCGTCTTTTTCGGGTTCCTCTGGCTCGGTAAAAGGCTGGTTCATACCCACTGTCTGCGGCGCTACCGGTTCGCCGCCCTGGCTGTCATAGGTGACTGTACAGGACTGCGAAGCGCCGGGAGCGGCAGGGATGACCGGGGCGTCAGACGTATCCTCTGTCTCCGGCGTCTCTTCCGGTTCCGCTCGCTCCTCCGCTACGGATGGACTGCCGCCCCGTCCGGCGCCTGTAATGCTCCAGTGCGCATAAAGGGTAAGATCCGAGGTGATTTTCTCACTGAAATCAAAACTGCGGCCGCCCGATTTACTGGTATACCAGCCGTCAAACGTATGTCCCCTGCGGCTGGGCGATGCAGGCTTATCAGCAGTCTCGCCGGACGGGACTGCCTGTATCCGGGGATCACGCCGCGCGCCGTCGTTTGTGTCGAAGGTTATCAGGTAGGTTTTTTCTTGCGGTTCCGGGTCAGGTGCGTTGCCGGTTGAATTTTCATGGTAGCGCATCAGGATGGACGCTAGCTGGACGCGGGTTACGCTGGCCTGCGGCGCAAGGCGATCGGGCTGCCCAAAACCCGAAATTAGGCCGTTGCCTACCGCCCAGCGGAAAGCATCCTGGGCATAAGCGCGTACCTGGGCGCTGTCGGAGAAGCCGGAGAGGCTGCCTGAAGGAACGGCAGATTGCCCCTGGCAGGATGCGTAGCGGTACAGGATGACCGCCAATTGCTCGCGGGTAATGGGAGCCTCTGGGCCAAAGCGGCCATCCGCATAACCGCTGACGATCCCTTGCCCGCTTGCCCACGAAACGGCGTCCCGATACCATCGGTAAGCGGGCACGTCGGGGAAAGCGCCGGTGGCTGCTGGCGGCGCGCCCTCCATCCGGTGCAGCACGGTCACAATCATACCGCGCGTAGTTTCTGCATGGGGGGCAAATTCGGTATCGCTGATGCCGCTCATCAGGTCGTTTTGGCAAACGTACGCAACGGATGCATGGAACCAGCTTGCCTCGGGTACATCATGAAATGACAGTGCCGCGCTGTCCGCCCCAAGCGCATGCGGCAGTATGCAGGATAGCAGGGCGGCAGACAAAAGCAGACGGCGAGCGGCGGCGCAAAATTTGCCCTGGCCGGACCGGGATACCGGAAGGGTACGGGAACGCGTTCGTATTGGTTTTCGCATGGTGTGTACCTCCGTGTTTTCAAATTTCCGAGGGACGAGTGAGGAAATCTTTATCCGCGCCAGCCGTCAAAAAAGCGTAGCGGAAAAGATCTCCATATCTGTCTTTTATGATACCATAGGATGGAAAAAATCACAAGGGAATCACAGCGTTTCCGGAGCGGAATAGTGCTGGGGGTACATTGATATTGGACAGAAGGGGAAGAAAATAGTAAAAAGATGGGGACGCTGGGCGGACCTTCTCCCGCCGGCTTCATTGTACAATATGTTTGACGGCCCTGCACAACTTTGTTATATCTTTTGGCGTATACATAGATCACACAGTGTGTGGGGAATCGTGTTTTCCGTTGGGATTATAGGATGCTGCTAAGGACGGGGAAGGGCAAAGGTGCTGCGCGATTGATTAAGGAATACATATATCGCTTTTGTTTGGAGGCATGATTGATGGAGAAGAGCTTGGTGATATAGATTGTGGGATTGAGGCCGGCGCTTTGGGATGGGCCCGCATGCGATACCGATAGGTTTTGATGTGGTCTTGACACTACGCGCTGTACGTTTGGCGGGCAGGTTGGAAGGGCTTTTTTGGAGAGGAAGAAGCGGCTAAAAAAACTTTTGAAAAAAAGTCGAAAAAAAATCAAAAAGGGTATTGACAATCCAA
>CANPPM010000340.1 GCA_947575935.1 uncultured Butyricicoccus sp.
TTTTGGTGGTGTGTGCGGCCGCGCTGCACCTCCGGCGGCGGGGGGCCGGGGGGGGGGGGGCCCCCCCCCCCGCCCGGTATTCTTTCTGACCGATGATGAAGCAGCCGCCAACCGTCTGGCTGCCGACCTGTCCGCCTTCTCCGGCCTGGACGGGATGCTGGTCGTCCCTCCACGCGAATTTATGTTCCTTGGAGTTGAGTCCCACTCACACGGTTACGAGCAGGCGCGCATCACCGCGCTGTGGCGGCTGCGGCAGGGGGCGCCGCTGGCGGCCGCATCCATCGCGGCCATGCAGCAGGCGGCCATCCCGCCCGATATACTTGACCATGCGGTCACCATCCTGCACACGGGCGATACGGTTCCGCCCAATGAATTCATCCGCAGGCTGGTAGCTTCCGGCTATCAGCGCACAGCGCAGGTCGAAGGACGCGGGCAGTTCTCCCTGCGCGGCGGTATACTGGATCTGTTCCCTCCACAGGAAGATACGCCGATCCGTATCGAATTCTGGGGGGATGAGATCGACTCCATGGGATATTTTGACGTCGGCAGTCAAAGGCGCGGCGACACGCTGGAAACCCTACTCTGTCTGCCCTGTATGGAGGCACTGCCGGGACTTGCGGAACAGGGTGTGCCCGGTCTGTGTAAACAGCTGGAAAAAGCCTCCTCCGGACGCCGCAAAAAACATCCAGATTTAGAAAAAAACCTCAAACGGGACACGGAGCGCCTGCGGGAAACCGCCTTCCTGCCTGCAGCAGATAAATACTTTCCCGAGATTTATGGGAGTACGCCAGCGACGCTGTTCGACTACTTGCCGGAAGATACCATCCTGGTAATCGACGATACACCGCGGCTGCGGGAGGCCTCACGCGGTTTCTTCCAGCATCTCACCTTTGATCTGGAGGCCCTGACCGAACGCGGCGAGCTTCCCCACGGTCCAGATGCTTTTGCACTGGACTTTACAGGCATTGCAGAACGGATGAAACGTTTTTCGACCGTACGGCTTGACACGTTCCTGAATTCCATTCCGGAGCTTGCGCCCAAAACACTGCTGAACTTTACCGCCAGCCAGATGAACGCCTTCGGCGGCTCCCTGGACGTGCTGTGCACGGACATCGACGGATATCTTAAGCAGGGCCGGTCGGTCGTTGTCGTATGCGGTTCGGCACTGCGATGTAAAAATATGCTGGAAACACTGCAGGAAACCGGGCTGCCCGCACACATTTCCGACGCGCTGCCCAAGCCTGGACACGTTTCGGTCATGGAGGGCCATCTGTCGGCTGGCTTTGAATATCCAGCGCTCGGCCTCACCGTTCTGACCGAGGGACGAACCGCGGGACGCAAACCATCCTCGCGCGGCAAACGGTCGGGACGAGACCGGGTTAAAAGCTATGCAGACCTGACGCCAGGGGATCTGGTAGTACATGAGTACCATGGGATCGGCCGTTTTGTCGGCATGGAACGCATGGAAATCGACGGCGGCGCGCGGGACTTTATTAAGCTTTCCTTTGCAGGCACCGACTTTCTATATGTGCCGGCGACCAGCCTGGATCTGATTTCCAAATACATCGGCGGCGATCAGGACAAGGTGCGCCTGACCAAACTGGGCGGCGCCGACTGGACCAAAGCACGGGCGCGGGCCAAGGCAGCGGCCAAAGATCTGGCGGCCGGGCTGATCCAGCTATATGCAGAGCGGGAACGGCAGAAAGGATACGCTTTCCCACCGGATGACGACTGGCAGCGCGAATTTGAGCAGGCCTTCCCGTACGAAGAGACCGACGATCAGCTGCGCTGCGTCCAAGAAATCAAACGGGACATGGAGTCCGACCGGCCCATGGACCGGCTGCTATGCGGCGACGTCGGTTTTGGAAAAACCGAAGTCGCGCTGCGGGCTGTGATGAAATGCGTACTAGCGGGCAAGCAGGCCGCTATCCTGGCGCCGACGACCGTGCTGGCACGTCAGCATTACATGACATCCCTGGAACGCTTTCAGGGCTATCCCATCCGCATTGAGCTGCTTTCACGCTATAAAACATCTGCCGAACAAAAAAAGATATTTGAACTGCTGAAGGCGGGCATGATCGACCTGATTATCGGCACACACAAACTGTTTAACAAAAGCCTGCACTTCCACGACCTGGGTTTACTGGTGGTCGATGAAGAGCAGCGCTTCGGCGTATCGCATAAGGAAAAGCTGAAACAGCTCAGCCGACAGGTCGACGTACTGACGCTGTCGGCTACGCCGATCCCAAGGACGCTGAACATGGCGCTTTCCGGCATTCGGGATATGTCATCGATCGAAGAACCGCCGCACAACCGCCATCCGGTACAGACCTATGTACTGGAATACAGCGAACCGGTTCTGCTGGACGCAATTCGCCGCGAGCTGGCACGGGGCGGACAGGTCTTTTATCTGCATAATATTGTGGAAAGCATCGACTCGGTAGCGGCGCACCTGCAGCAGGAGCTGCCGGATGCGCGCATCGGCGTAGCCCATGGGAAAATGGGCCAGCGGGCGCTTTCGTCGGTCATGCGTGAAATGACCGACGGTGAAATCGATATCCTGGTGTGCACCACAATTATTGAGACCGGTATTGATATTCCAAACGTCAATACGCTGATTATTGAAAACGCGGACCACATGGGCCTAGCCCAGCTGCACCAGATCCGTGGCCGGGTAGGCCGTTCCAGCCGCCGCGCTTCAGCCTATCTGACCTTCCGCCGCGGCAAAGTGCTGAGCGAACTGGCACAAAAACGCCTGAATGCGGTCCGGGAATTTGCTGAATTTGGATCCGGTTTCAAGATCGCAATGCGCGACCTGGAAATCCGCGGTGCAGGCAACGTGCTGGGCCCAGAACAATCCGGCCACATGATGAGCGTCGGCTACGACCTCTATTTAAAGCTGCTTGAAGAAGCCGTTCTTGAAGAAAAGGGCGAAACCGTCCCGCGCCGTGTAGAATGTGCCGCTGAACTGACGCTTTCTGCCAACCTGCCTGAACAATATGTGCCGGATGCTGGCCAACGTGTCGACC
>CANPPM010000341.1 GCA_947575935.1 uncultured Butyricicoccus sp.
AAATTGTGTTTGTCTTGCGAAAAAATTCCTCGCCATTGTGCATATTTCCATTTTTCAAACGGCATCTGTACAAAATCCATTTTTTCATGTAAATTATACAAAATATGCCGCTGGCCGCCATTTTTTAACTGCCGGACCAAGCGCATAAGAAAAGGGGGGCTGTATGGCCCCCCTATTTCGCCGCGGCTGTCAGGAGGCAGTGTGCACGCGGATTCCAAGCGCGTCTTCAATCAAGCTGCCGTCAATCGCCGCACGCACATTTTCGGCCTGTTCTTCCTCAATCGTCCCAATCGAAGCAAAGAAATCACCGGTGCCGACCATGCCGTACCCTAAGACATAATTGTCGGAGGCCATGTATTCGCTTGTGACATAAGAGCGTGATGCGATCTCCTGCTCAATTGCGTCTTCCGAGGTTGACTTACCGTTATCGTTATAATACTGCATACTAAATTCCTTTCGAATGTCCGGATTTTTTTGCAATTCCTCGGACGCACGGTACATCCCTTGAAGGAAAAGCAGCACATCGTCCCTGCGTTCGGCAAGCACATCGTACCGTGCCAATATACCATTCAGGAACTCTCCGCCAGTCGCATCCTGATAGCTTGCCACCTTTTTCATGCCGGCTTTTTCCATCTGATCAAGAAAACTAAAATCCGAAACGCCGATCATATCACCTTCCCCCGCAAGAAATGCCTGCGCAGCGGCAGCATTATCCATATTCAGAAATTCATAATCCGTACCTGCCTCTAGCCCGAACTGATCCATATAAGCGGCAGCCATATGCTGTTGGATGGTACTGGTCGGTCCAAGAATCTTCTGCCCTCGAAGGACATTCGCATTGCCATACATCTCAGGATGATCTGCAATCTCACCGATATAGTCAAATACCGGATTATCCGGACGAGCGATCAACCAGGTGCTTTCCCCAATGGTGTCCGTTTCTGCAACCCATGCACACAGACCAGAAGCCATTGAAAAGACAGACGCCAAACCATTTGACGCAATATCCAGCTGTTCGGCAGCCAACCCCTCGTTCTGTGGTGAACCATTGGGAAAGATGACGATCTCTACATCTAACCCCAGTTCATCAAAATACCCCTTTTCTTCCGCATACACCGTCGGGACCGAAATGATTGAAGACTGTACGCCAACAACGAGCTTTTTCCCGGACGGTGTAAGCAAAGCGTCTGCCGTCCCGCCTGCATCGCCGCTGCCGTCTGCCGCAGTACGGTCTTCGGGCTTTTTACCTCCGCTGCAAGCTGTCAAGCCTGCCAGAAGCACTGACGCCAGAAGCGCAGCCATGACCTTTTTCCAAATCGAATTCATACGGTTGTACCTCCCTTTGAATTTGTATCCAGTTTACCCAAAAATCTGCACAAAGTCTTTCTGATTTTTGACCCATTTTTTCACATCTATGACATTTTTCTGCATCCATAAAAAAAACGGTCTCTGAGAAAGAATCCCTCTGAGACCGTATATCGGCAAAAATGGATTTGCGCTGCAGCAGGTTTTCAATCTGTTCCCTGCGGCGGCATCAATTCAAAAAGTACATTTTCATAATCTTTTACGTAGTATATGATATTTACGGTCCCTTTTTGTAAAACGGTATGCCCCTCCGATTCCAACCTCTTTTTTTGCGCTTCCACACCGCCTGGATATTTTGGATTCAACACGCCGTTCGCTTTCAGCGTCCTCCAATAAGGCGTTTGATCCTCAGCGCGCTGAGCGCTAGCCCACGCTGCAATTGATACAAAAATTCCTGCTGTCATCGGGTCTGTAAAATCAGCCTGTCCTAATACTGCGAAATATTCCCGAATCTTTCCGACTGTGATAATTTGCCCAAAGGGAATTCGTTTCATTACGTTATCATAATCAATTGGCGGTGCAAAATACATCCTACTTCCACCATATTTTTTGATACTTTTTTCATCCGTCAGTATTTGAATTTTCGGCATATCCCTGCGATTGTTTAGCATAGCGTTAAAGTCTTTTTTTTCTTCACCAGCCATGGCGATTCACCTCCTAACAAAATTATAGTATCCTATTTCACGGCATGCAATGAGACAGCCCTGATTTCTCCAAATAAATTTGCAGAACTTTTAACTAGAGTCTGTGTTAGCGCTGGCTGCACGCCAGATCAGTTTTTTGCTATACACAGCGATTTCTCACAAAATTCTATATCCGCTTTATATGTTTTTTACATCTTATTAAATTGTTAAAACATATAAAATAGAAACCCCAAAATATAAATGATAGAACAATGTATATAAAAATCTTTACAGCGCGGCATGTCTTTCTGCAAATCGTCTTAACAGACCGACTCCTCTGTGGTATAATAACAATATCGGACTGCATAGGCTTCCCTGTGGAGGTGTGGTGCATGAAACGAATCGTAGGTTTGATTTTACTGCCGGCCATCGCCGGATAGCTGATCTTCTGGCCTTCCGGCGGAATCAAAAGTGTCTTTTCTACGTCCACTTTGCCCGAAACGCTGGTCATAGATGCCGGTCACGGCGGTTTTGACGGAGGCGCTGTCGGTGCAAACGGCGTCCATGAGCAGGGCATCAACCTCTGTATTGCACAGCATACGCAGGCGCTGGCAGGTTTTTTTGGGATTCCTACCGTAATGACCCGCTCAGATGAGGGCGCGCTCGGTTTCATCGACGGCCGTCCCGTCCGTGAAAATAAAATTTCGGATATCCACGAACGCCAGCGTATCACCGAGGCAACTCAAAATCCTGTGTTCCTAAGCATCCACCTGAATAAATTTGAGCAGGCCCAATATCATGGCGCACAGGTCTTCTATTCCCGCAACCATCCACGCAGCAAAGTACTTGCCGAGTCCATTCAGGGGGCGCTGATTGAAGGGGCCGATCCCTCTAACAACCGGAAGGCCAAACAAGCGGTCAATACCATTTATCTTATGAAAAAGCTAGAATGTCCGGCGGTCATTATTGAGTGCGGATTTCTTTCCAACCCTGCAGAGGCCGAACGCCTTCAGCAAGAGGACTATCAAAAGCAGC
>CANPPM010000342.1 GCA_947575935.1 uncultured Butyricicoccus sp.
CAGCGCTCGCTGTTGAGCTATTTTTGACTCGAGATTCGGAACGGGCGCAGATACTGGCAGTTTCGCTCTGTGAACAGAATAAGATGCGGCAGGCTGCTGAAAATCAGATCTTAGATCAGGCACTAGCCGTTTTGCGCCGGGAATATAATCCACTTGAGGATAAAATCATTGTTCTTGCGGGGGAAGGTTGGCATCACGGTGTGGTAGGTATCGTATCCTCGCGCCTTTGTGACCGTTACGCTTGCCCGGTAATATTGATTTCATTGGAAGGCGAGATGGGAAAGGGATCTGGAAGATCGATTAAGGGATTTAATTTGTTCGAGGCGCTTTCAGACGCGGGAAGCTTGCTTGAAAAATATGGTGGGCATGAGCTTGCCGCCGGATTAACCATTCATCGCAGTAATATTGCGGCTTTTAAGCAGCATATCACTGCGTATGCAGCCGAAAACCTTCAGCAGAAATGCTTGAATCCTTCTATGCAGATTGATTGCGAAATTAGTCCTGACTGGATCGATCTAGAGGGGGTTGAGGGGCTTTCTGTGTTGGAACCGTTCGGTATGAAAAATCCACAGCCAGTGTTTATGATGACTGACATGTTGGTGGAAGAAATTATGCCGATTTCATCTGATCGTCATGTACGGTTGGTGCTGCGAAAGGATGGCGTGACATATACAGCCATGTTGTTTGGTACTGGTACCGGAGGCTGCAATTTTGCGCAGGGAAATTATATTGATGCTGCCTTTCACCTTGAGATAAACGAGTTTCGCGGCAAGCGTACCGTACAGTTGAATGTGCGGGATGTTCATTTGAGCAGATGCGAAATTGTCGCTGATCAGCGGCTTTTAAACGTTTATAACAGCTACATGGGGGATCAGCCGCTGACTGCTCTGCAGGCGCAGATGCTTTTGCCGGATCGAAAGGATTTGGTTGCTGTATGGCGGCATATTGTCAGCCGTGCAGAAGACAACCGATTGAGTGTCCCTTCAAATGGTCTTTCACGACGGATTTCCTGGGAAAGCCGGAGAAAGATTCATATTGGCAAGTTGTTCGTCTGTTTGGATGTGTTTAGTGAGAGCAGTTTGCTTAGCTATCATTTTAAGGAAGGGCTGTTAAATATTATTGTTAAGCATCACGAGGGAAAGGCCGATATTTCAAAATCGGTTGTTCTAGCGACCTTGACCCAGATGGCAAAGCCCAGCTGTCCACGGGAACCATCAGGCAGTGCAATGATTAGGGAGTGAAAATCATGCAAGATCGAATCGCTTTTTTGATAGAACGCGCGCAGGTGCAGAATCCGCTTGCAAATATTCGAAAGATCCGTGCCGCCTATGAAAGTGCGGAAGCTGCTCACGAGGGGCAGAAGCGCCGGAATGGTGAACCATACATTATTCATCCGGTTGCAGTCGCTGAAATTATCGTTGAAATGGGGTTGGATACGGACTCTATCTGTGCCGGGCTGCTGCATGACTGCATTGAGGATACCGCATTTGGGTATAAAGAAATCGAGAATAAATTTGGTACTTCGGTCGCCGAGTTGGTGGATGGCGTTACACGGCTTGGTATGCTGCAGTATTCCAAGGAACAGGAACAGATGGAAGATCTTCGCAAGATGTTTATGGCAATGGCGAAGGATATCCGTGTAATTCTGATCAAGCTTGCTGACCGGCTTCACAATGCACGTACCTTTCAGTTCCTGCCTGAAAAGAAACAGCGTGATAAGGCGCTTGAAACGATGGAGATTTATGCGCCAATCGCACATCGTCTTGGTATGCAGCGTATCAAGTGGGAGCTGGAGGATCTGTCGCTTAAGTGTTTGGATCCGATTGGTTATAATGAGATTGTGAATGGCCTGAGAGAGCAGAGCGAACAGCAGGAGCAGTTTCTGGAGGGGATTAAAGATCGCATCAGCGGTAAGCTGGTGGAGGGGAATATTGAGCACGCTATTTCTGCGCGTGTCAAGCATATTTATTCAATCTATCGCAAGATGTACGCACAGCATAAGACAATCAATGAGATTTATGATATCTGTGCAGTGCGTGTCATTGTGGATACGGTCGCTGACTGCTATAATGTTCTCGGCTACGTGCATGATCTTTACAAGCCGATTCCTGGCCGGTTCAAGGATTATATTTCAACGCCGAAACCGAACGGCTATCAGTCGTTGCATACGACGGTCATTGGCCGTGCCGGTATCCCGTTTGAAATTCAGATCCGTACTGCGGAAATGCACAAAATGGCTGAGTACGGTGTTGCAGCGCATTGGAAATACAAGCAGGGATTGGACAAGGTGGATAATGAACAGGCGTTTGCCTGGATCCGTCAGCTACTCGAGGCGCAGCAGGACACGGAGGCTGAGGATTTTATCAAAGCAATTAAGGTTGATTTGTTTGCCGATGAGGTCTTTGTATTCACGCCTCGCGGTGACGTAGTGAATTTGCCCGCCGGCGCGACCCCGATTGATTTGGCCTATGCCATTCATTCTGCTGTTGGTAACCGTATGACAGGCGCTAAGGTCAATGGACGTATCACACCAATTGACAGCACATTGAAAAATGGTGATATTGTTGAAATTTTGACTTCAAAGGAGGCGCGTGGCCCCAGCCGCGACTGGGTAAAGATTGTTAAAACGACAGAAGCACGCAATAAGATCAAGCAATGGTTCAAAAAAGAACGGCGCGAAGAAAATATCATTCAGGGACGCGAGGAACTGGATCGTGAGTTGCGTGCAAATCTTTTGTATAATGGATTTTACGAGAACGAAGAGGTACAGAAAAATTGTCTGAATAAGTTCTCTTTCGCACATTTAGATGAGATGTATGCTTCGATTGGTTATGGCGGTATTACGGTTACCAAGGTCATTAACAAAGTGAAAGATGATGTTAACCGTATTCGGCGTTCTGCGGAGCGTACAGAACGTGCACTGCAGCCACAACAGTATCATCGCCCGTCGTCGCGTGGCAATTCTGGGGTTATTGTTGCAGGGTTGGACAATTGCCTGATCAAATTCGCGCG
>CANPPM010000343.1 GCA_947575935.1 uncultured Butyricicoccus sp.
GAGGCGGACGAGCTGGCGCTGGCACATGGCATGAACGTCATCACCGAGAAACCGCTCGCCATGAGCCTGGAGCAGGCAAAGAAACTGCTGACACTCAAAGCAAAGTATCCCAAGCAGAAATTCATGGCCTCACAGAATTACCGCTGGCGTCCACATAACCAGGCCATCCGCAGCGCCATTGCAGCGGGCAAAATCGGTACGCTGGAATCGGTGATGATCAACTTCCGCAAGCAAGAGGATCTGCAGGGCTACCGCGCGGGGCTGGCACAGCCCCTGCTTGAAGACGTATGCATCCATCATTTTGACCTTCTGCGGTTCTTTACAGGCAAGGACTGCACCTCGGTATGCTGCCGCAGCTACCACCCGTCGTGGTCGATCTTCGAAGGACGGCCCAGCACGGAAGCCCTTCTGACACTTTCAGACGGCGTACAGGCCACCTATACCGGCTCTTGGGCCGCGCGCGGATGCGAGACCTCCTGGGATGGGGACTTTATCCTGACCGGCTCCAAGGGATGCCTGCGGCTGGACGCAAACGACGATGTCTGGTTCTATGAGCACCGGAAAAATGAAGCGGTGGTCATGGCTTCCGGCGCACAGCCAGGCGTCAAGCTGGAAAAGCCCGCTATGGCACAAACGGAGTTTGCATACGGTTTCCATATGATGATGGACTGCATCGAACAGGATACGACCCCGGAAACGACGCTGGAAGACAACTTCAGGAGTTATGCAATGGTAGCTGCCTGCCTGAAATCGGTCGAGACCGGCAGCAGCTGGGTCAGCTGCGAAGCGGCACAGGAGGCACGCTGAACGCTCCCATAGGACGTACGCAGGATTGCGCCGTCAGATTTCCGCTCCGCGCCACGGCGCATAACAAGCGCCGCCTGCGGTGACCCGCCCCTGCCCTCTGCAAACAGGGCGGCGTCATCTCCACAGGCGGCAGATCACATCAAATGATGCATTTTACGGTATACGGGTATACAAAGAAGGGGCTGTTAATCAGCCCCTTCTCATTTTGTCCAAAAACCTTCACGCCGCAGCACGATTATATATTTTCAGAGACCGCACCAACGGCATCGCCGCCTGTTCCGGGGTCGGAACCAACGCTACGTCTCCCCCACTAGCCTGATAAAATGGAACGCGAGGCGCTTTGTATCACAAAGCACCGCACAGGCAGGAAGGGAAAGCAACCGTGAAATCTCCTCCTGCAGGAGATACCTAAATCTTACAGCCTAAAAACCCTGAAACAGACGCTTTTCTCCTGTTTCAGGGTTGTGATCCGTATTTTCTGGCGGTGCAGACGCCGCCCCAGCAAACGCCGCATGTGGAATCTGAAAATTTGCCCGCAGCAGCCATCCCCTAAGCGCCCGGCGCGGCAGGCCCGCTGCCTGAACGCAATTAAAAGTCCTCCCGGCAGCTGTACAGTCTCCTACAAATCACTTCGTTCAGCCGGTCCTGTGCGTACAGCGCCGTATACCGTTCCTGCCGCAGCCGCACACGCGCATCCCCGCGCCAGCCCCGGAAAGGTCCTTTACTGAACCGGCTGCCCGGTATGAATGTTCAGACCGCCCGAGACCTCCAGATTGATGCCGTTGCAGGAGGAAGACTCGTCGGAGGCAAGGAAATACATTGCCTTCGCAACCTCGTCCGATGTGCAGATCCGTCCCAGCGGATTGGCCCTGTGGAACTGTTCAACGACCTCCGGCGGATTTGCAAGGAACATCGGGGTTGCGCAGGCGGCGGGGCACACATTGTTCACACGGATATTGTACTTGCCATAATCAAGCGCCATCGCCCGCGCCAGGTTGACCGCCGCGCCCTTTGCCGCGTTGTATGCCGCCATATGATAATCTCCGCAAAGACCGGATACCGAGGCGGTATTGACAATTGTACCGCCGCCGTTTCGGATCATATCCGGAACAAAATGCTTCGCCGTCAGGTAAATTGCCTTTACATCAACATCAAACACCCGCTGCCAGTCTTCCTCCGAAACCTCATGCAGCTCGCCGCCGACAAAAATGCCCGCATTGTTAATGATGCTGTCAATGCCGCCAAATTCCTGCACCGTATAGGTATGCAACCTGGCTACGTCAGCATCTGACGCAACATTGCACGCGCAGAATCGGAACGACTCCGCATAACCGTCTGCATGCAGCTCGTCCCGCAGCGCCCGCCCGGCCTGCTCGTTTCGGTCAGCGCCCATTACCCGCCAGCCGCGCTGCAGAAACAGACGCGCCGCACTCAGACCCATGCCGGAGCTAACCCCGGAAATTAAAACACGTTTCATCATAGATTACCGCTTCTTTCCTTATTTTACGATACTGTGGCGGTCGCTGCGGTCTACCGTAAAATAGATCGCCGCAATCATCAACAGACCAAAGACAATATCCTGAAAATAGGACGTAATGCCGGCCATATTCAAACCGCTGAGCAGCATGTTATACATGAAGCAGCCGATCAGCGTTTGGAGCTGGCCGCCCTTGCCGCCGCTGAGCGAGGTTCCGCCCAGCACGACCGCCGCCGTTACCGCCATATTCATCGTCGCGCCGATCGTCGGCAAGCCGCTGCGCAGCTTTGCCGCCAGCAAAATACCGCCCAGCGCCGAGCAAACGCCGCAAATTGTAAAGACCACCAACTTGGTCCTGCCGACGTTTACGCCTGCAACCGTTGCCGCCCGCTCGTTCACGCCCACTGCAAAGCAGTTTTTTCCAAAGCAGCTTTTCGCCTGCGCCAGATAAAAGACCGCCAGCACCAGCAGCGCCAGCACAAAAGGCAGGGGAATGATGCCAAATTCAATCCGCGCCCAGCCAATCAGCCCCCACTGCGCCTTTTTGATCTGAATTGGGCTGGAACCTGATAGCAAATAGGCGACTGACTGCCATGCGCCCATCGTGCCCAGGGTTGCTATAAAGGACGGCAGCTTTAAATAAACAACGAGCAGGCCGTTGATCAGCCCCGCCGCCATGCCGGCTACCAGCGCAACCACATAGGCCGCATAC
>CANPPM010000344.1 GCA_947575935.1 uncultured Butyricicoccus sp.
GGCAGGCGGAAAATTTGCCGTCAAGATGCGCGCGGCGGCTATTGGTACAGCTTCTCAGTTTGTCATTCACAAAAACACCTCCAGATAAAACAAGAAGTGGGATAAACCCGATACGGGCTTATCCCACTTCAGCGATTTTTACCGCAAGTCCTCTGACAAGCAAAAGCATTATAGCATGGCAGGCTTTCAAAGTCAACGGTCCCTGTTTCGCCTGGGGCGGCAACGCTGACGACGAAAAAAATGAGGGAGAACCACACAAGCGCCTATTGACTCTCCTATAATGGGAGAGTTTATAATGGTTCTTTGACAAGGAGCCGCTTTAACGGAATGGGGGAAGCTATGATCTGCCATATCCTGACTATGGGGATACCGGAGCCGCTGCAAAGCATCCTCGAAAACGTGGCGCGGGAGGAAAAGCTGCTGCTTCTCTCCTTGCCCGGCACGGAAACGGCGGAGTGGCTGCTTGTGCATGGCAAGCCTGGGGTGGTCATCGTTGATTTAGAGCTTTTTACCCAGTCCGCGCCGGGCCTTTTATGGGAGATCCGGCGGCAGTCCCCCTGTGTTATCGTGTTGGGCCATGTGGGAACAAGCTACAGCCGGCGGGTGGAAGAAGAGACCGACCTGTTCCTATCTTACCGGACGCCGCCCCCCATACTTCGGGAGCTTATGGCAGAGCCGTTGTCATTTGGCCGGACCGCCGGGGAGTGAGCAGCAGAGCTCAAAGGGAGGTGCAGCACAGTCATAATCCCCGGGAGATAGCTCGGATTCGATAACATACCTTTCATAATCCAGCGCAAATTGTTCCGGGAAAATATTTTCGGCATCTTCAAGCACAGGCGCCGCCTGTTTGCAGCAGAGATACTCGCCCGCCGGAAGCCGCAAAAAGTTTTCGGGAAGCTCCTGCACTCCCTCCGGTATGTCTACGCCGATGTAAAAAAGCAATTCCCTTCGGTCTCCCCGGCAGTGGAGCAGCCGCCCGTAAAAATGGTCGATTGCCAGGCCGTAGCTCTCGGCCATCCGCACCAGGTCGTGGAACCGGGCAAGAAGGTCCAATTCCGATTCGTCTTCCGGATACGGCGCAAGCAAAAGCTCCATAGCGGGAAAGCTGCACTGCACCGGCCCGTCGCTTTTTTGGAGCATCTCGCTGTGCTCAATTTCAGCCCGCATCCTTTCCAGCTTGGCCAGCCGCTCCTGTATAGCTTGTATCTTCTCCTTGGCCAGCAGCGTCCCCCGCTCAATCAACCTGCCGTAGCGGATCCGGCTGCTGTCCATGCAATAATCGGTAAACTGCCGGAGGGGAATGTCTAAATCGACACACAGCTGGATGGCGTCTACCACCGGAATTTGCTGCAAGCTGTAATAGCGGTAGCCGCTGCTTGGGTCGATATAGGCGGGGCGGAGAATGCCCAAGGAATCATAATAGCGGAGGGATTTGATGTGAACGCCGGTCTGCTTTGACAGAGCGCCGATAGATAACAGGTTATCTCTTTTCATGGTGAAAACTCTCCTATCGCAGGATGCTTCATTCTATCATCATCTGAAAAACCAGTCAAATAAAAACCTCTGCGGACATTCACAGGGAGGATGGAACGAAATGCACAATGTAAGAAGCTGTACCAATAGCTGAAGTGCGCAGATTGGCGAGCAAATTTTTTGACTGCCGATGCCAAAAAAGCGCAGGAATACTGTGTGTATTTCAAGGTTTTTTGGCAAAGGCAGGCGGAAAATTTGCCGTCAAGATGCGTGCGGCGGCTATTGGTACAGCTTCTAAAAATCCGCACGGTGGTCCGATATGTATTTCCGACCATGTTAAGTAACTTCTGCTTTGTTCTTTTCACGGTCATTGACGCCATTTTTGTGGGGCGGGGCGTGGGGACAGACGCCCTTGGCGCGATCAATCTGGTCAACCCCTTTGTCATGGTGGTCAGCGCGGTGAATCTGTTCATCAGCATCGGAGGCGTGGCCATTTGCGCCGTCCGTATGGGGGAAGGTGACACAGAAGGGGCCAACGCGGTATTTCGCCACGTGATGCTCCTGCTGTCCTGCGCCGCTGCGGTCCTCAGCCTTGGGGGAATGATCTTTACCGATGAGCTCTGCTCGCTTTTTGGGGCCAGCGAAACCTTCCGCCGGTACGCGGCTGACTATCTGTTCTGGTATTCGCTTTTTATTATCCCCTCCGCCTTGTCTGCGGGACTGCAAAATTATTGCCGGCACGATAACGCGCCCGGGCTGGTAGGGGCGGCTGTTATCATCTCCTCGGTCTGCAACATTTTTGGGGACTGGCTGCTGGTCTTTCCCCTGGCCATGGGGACCAAAGGCGCGGCCATCGCCACCGGTATTTCCCAAACGATCGGATTATTGATCATGCTGACGCATTTTGTCCGCGAAGACGGGGAGCTCCGCTTTGGTAAAATATCGCTGAACCTCCAGCTGTTCCGGGAAATCGCGCTCCACGGCCTGCCGGAGGGGGTCAGCCAGCTGGCCACCCCGATAATGAAATTCTGCATGAACCTTGTCCTGATCCGGCGGGTCGGCGATCTTGGCGTGAATGCGTTTTCGGTCGTCAGCAACATGGCTATGCTTTCCATGGGGATCTTTTCCGGCGCAAGCGAGGGCTTACAGCCTTTGTTTGGGATGAGCTACGGAGCGAAAAACGAAAAGGACCTGAAATTCTACTTGAGAGCAGGACTGCTTACCAGTTTTGGGGGCAGCGTTATAATAACGATACTGTCTGTTTTGTTTCGGGGGGTCTATCTGCGCGCTGTTTGGCTCGGATGCCGCGACAACGGAATATGTCGTGCAGATCTATCCTGCCTTTTCCCTTGGCTTTATCGTGATGGCAATCAATGTTATGCTTTCGGCCTACCTGTACTCCACGGAACGCTCTGCTCTGTCCACAGGTATTAGCCTTTTGCGGAGCGTAGCCCTTAGAAGCTGTACCAATAGCCGCCGCGCGCATCTTGACGGCAAATTTTCCGCCAGCC
>CANPPM010000345.1 GCA_947575935.1 uncultured Butyricicoccus sp.
GAAGAATTCTATCGTTTTTACCGAGAAAAAATGCTGTGCCCGGATGCCAAACCCAACGCCGCCCACCGAAAGCTTGCCGAGTGGGAGCGCCAGGGCAAGCTGCAGGCGGTCGTCACACAGAATATCGACGGCCTCCATCAGGCGGCAGGCTCTCAAAACGTCTATGAACTGCATGGCTCCGTACACCGCAACTACTGCCGCAAATGCCATGCATTTTATGACGCACAGTTTATCCTGAACAGCGCCGGCGTCCCCCACTGCGAAACGTGCGGCGGCGAAATCAAGCCCGACGTCGTACTGTACGAAGAGGGCCTGGACTCTGCCACCATCGAGGGCAGTATCCGCGCGATTGAGCGCGCTGACGTGCTGATCATCGGCGGCACTTCACTGACCGTCTATCCGGCGGCAAGCTTTATCAACGGCTACCGTGGAAAAAAACTGGTCCTGATCAACAAATCCGCAACCCCAGCCGACCGGCGCGCCGACCTGGTTCTCCACGCCCCCATCGGCGAGGTTTTTTCCAAGTTGTGATCCTTTTCCCAGACGTCCGCTCTTCAGCAGCGTCCCTTCAGACGCTGCTGCGGGCATATATCCGCCCAGTTAACAAGCTGCCCCCCTGAAACAAGCGTCGTTCCAGGGGGGCAGCTTTTCCCTTTCGATACCGGTCAGCGGTCCATCAGAATCAGATTTTGAATCTGGTTGCGGCCCGTTCCGCTTTGCAGCAGATAAACCGAGTAAATTGCGTTACTGGTGACATTCAGGTACAGGGAACCAAACGTCTCATACGGCGGATATACGCCCAGCCATGCAGAATCCAGCGTTTCAATATCCATATATGGCGGCATGGGCGTCATATTGGTATCGGCATAGAAGAATTGATAGGCGCCCGGCATAATGCGCTTGAACGCGCCGACCTCCTTAAACCGCAGGTCGCTGTAAACCACCCGGCCGTCGCTCATCAGTACATCCAGCGGGCCGCTGTTATAGGCCAGGTTACCGATCCGGAAGCTGGAATACCCATTGCCCGGAGGGCAACAGCTGTCTGTGATCTGCATTAGATCCATGCCGCCAGCCGTGTTGATGATTGCAATGGTCGTAATCGAATTCGCCTGGAACGGCATCGTTTTCTGGATGTAAACATAACCATCCGTGCCGACAATGCTGACCGTCCGGTACCCGGCCCGAACCTGCCCATAGCTGCTGGCCGAAGCATAATTCAGCAGATCCACAAACCGGGTGTTCCCGACCAGCACGCGAAGCGCCGGATAATTATATGCTGCGTTCAAAAACCGAACTTTGGCCGAGCCTGCCAGGATCGTACCGATGATAGACGGCAGGATAATCGTGCCCGGATTCCAGTGGTTGTGATTGCCGCCATTTCCCGGATAGACCGGCCCGCCCTCGCCAGGATTGGGCAGCGGGATAATCGGGGTCGCTCCAATGTCGCCATTGTTCCCCGGATAAACCGGCCCGCCCTCGCCAGGATTGGGCAGCGGGATCACCGGGGTCCCGCCGGCGTCGTCATTCCCCGGATAGACCGGCCCGCCCTCGCCAGGGTTGGGCAGCGGAATAACCGGGATCCCACTGGCGTCGTCGTTCCCCGGATAGACCGGCCCGCCCTCGCCAGGATTGGGCAGTGGGATCACCGGTTTCGCCCCCCTGGCAGCGTCCGCCTGATTGTCGGATGCAGAATTTAAATTGTTGAGTGCCATATGCGGTAAGCCGGAAGCATGGTTCCGGCATCCTCCTTTCAGATGATGCTGAACCATCCTATGCAGGAGGGGCAGCGGCCGTGCTTCAGCTCAATTCGTCCCGCAGCGCGTCGATAATATTTTCTTTTTTGATCCGCCCGACGGCATACCACATGGCGATAAACACCATCAACAGTACGCCGAACACACTGACCCCTATCGCCGCCCACGGCATCACGAACGCAACATCCTCCGCGCCGCCGGCCAACATCCCCTGATAAATCAGCCAGGAGGACAGCACAGAAAGGGGAATCCCTGCAAGCAGCGCCTGCAGCCCATAAAAAACACATTCAAAATTCATCATCTTTTGAAAGCCGCGCTCCGACATCCCCACCGACCGCAGCATCGCCAGCTCCCGCCTGCGCAGCCGGATACTGGTCGAAATGGTATTCAACACATTTGCCGCCGCAATCAGAGAAATCATCCCGATGAACACATATGCAAATACACTTGCAATAAAAATCATATTCGTATTCTGGCTGCTCATCTCCTGCATATTAAAAAGGAAATAGCGGGCCGCCGGATGTGCGCCTGATAAAATCTCCTGCATTTCGGCCGCTGTCCTGGCAGGGTTGTCCGAACGGAAGGTCATGCCCTTGCTCTCCGCCGCAGCGCCGGGCGCGTCAAACTGCCCTTTCACCTCCCACGGCGCCATTGCGAGAAAATAATAAGGCACTTTTTCAGTGGGCTCCAGCAGACCCACGCTGTCATAACCTACTACGCTGACAAAATCCAGTTCGATCTCCCGACGCTGCCCTACGCCGTCCTTCGGTACAGCCATCATCTTCAGGGTATCGGCTGAAAACATATCGACAAACGCATCGGGTTCCAATAGCCGATTGACGTGGTTTGGCAGCTTGGCAATGCAGATCAGCCGTTCCCCGGGTCCGCTGAACGCAGCCTCAGACAGTTCCGCCCGCTCCAGCAGCTTCCGCCAGCTCTCCCGGTCCAGGAACTGAATCTGCAGCTCCAACGAATATCTCTCCCCAGGCCCCATCGCCGCACGAAGGTCATCGGTGCATTCCGCCGCGGGGACCGTACACACATACCGGCGAATTTCCTGGTATCCACTTTCTGTCACCCCCTCTGCGCCCTTCAGCCGGTCATACAGCGCCAGCATCTCAGCGTCTTCCATTGCTTGGGAGGACAGGGCCAGATCGAACGTCGTAAATATGGCTGCAGCTTCCGAAGCCTGCTGCAGCGCAGTTCTAA
>CANPPM010000346.1 GCA_947575935.1 uncultured Butyricicoccus sp.
AACAGAAAAAGGGATCTTCCCTTGGGGCAGCGTCCGCCCAGATGCCTGTTTTCTGCGGCATCCCCCCCTTCGGCTCCGGCCCGCCATGTTTTTTCCCCGGTATCCCAAAATCCCCTATAAGATTCAAGATCCGTGTGCGTTCCGCCGTGATACAGAGGGTTTTGCAGGCAAATCCATCCTGGCAGAATCCGGACGGCTGTCTCCCGCACTCTGGAAAAGAATGCAGCAAACGGCCCGAAAAAATGCGTTTTCCTCCGGAACAATTTGCAAGAGAGCAACTTGTTCCGGTTCTGATGGACCTTTCGGCGCAGATCTGCTAAAATGAACGTATTCACTTGCACAGAGGAGGGGAGCGCCTTTGGACGAGACCCGTCAAAAAATCATCGACGCCGCCATGGCCCTGGTCCGTGATCAGGGGTTTGCCGCGATGACCACCAAAGAAATTGCGAGAAAAGCGGGCGTAAATGAGTGTACTTTGTTTCGCAAATTCAGCAGCAAGAAAGAGATTGTGCTGCAGGGTGTGGCACAGGACGGATGGCGGGCCAATATTACACCGGAAATATTTAAAAATATATCCTGGTCGCTGCGCCATGACCTTGAGATGTTTATGCATGCATATATGGATCGGATGACGCCGGATTTTGTCAGACTATCCATTGGACTGCGCGCACCACAGATTTATGCGGAGACTGCGCCGATGATCCGCGCGGTCCCAGAGACCTTTCTGCGTGCGCTTATCGAATATTTGAACGCAATGGCGGAGAAAGGGCGAATCCCAAAGGCCGATTTTGATACGCTTGCGCTGACATTCTTTTCTGCGGTTTTTGGTTACACATTCCTGAGGGCATCCTTTCAGGACACCCTCTCCCAGATCGGCCAAGAGACCTATATTGCAGAAACAGTCGCGTTGTTTGTCCAGAAGTTAGAGGCCGTCTGAAGACGGCCAAGCGCTCCGGACCGCGGAAGATTTTGGTACTGCCGGTTACCGGTAGTACTAAAATCTTCCACAGATTGCAAGCAAGTACTTGCTTGTTAACCATAAAAAAGCCAGCATCGGCTGTCAAGCAGCTCCGCAGCCCTTTTGGGGTTGTGTGCTCTAAGAAAAATGATTGGGAGGAAGAATGATATGCAAAGCACAGGAGCAGAACTACTGATCAGACTGTTGCGGAAGGAGGGGGTCGACACGATTTTTGCGTATCCCGGCGGGCAGGTCATCGATATTTTTGATGCCCTATATGGACAGGAGCAGATCCGGCTCGTTTTGCCGCGCCATGAACAGGGGCTTGTACACGCGGCAGACGGGTATGCACGCTCGACCGGACGGGTAGGAGTCTGTCTGGTAACCAGTGGGCCTGGGGCCGCCAATTTGGTCACCGGGATTGCTACGGCGAATGCGGATAGCGTCCCCTTGGTCTGTTTTGCGGGACAGGTGCCTACCCGCCTGATTGGAAGCAATGCCTTTCAAGAGGTAGATTTTATCAGCATCACAAAAAGTATCTGTAAATATGGTATTTCAGTACGCAGCAGGGCGCAGTTGGCCGAGGCCGTTCCCATAGCATTTGAGATTGCGCGCTCTGGCAGACCTGGGGTCGCTGTAGTCGAACTGCCCAAGGATATCCAACAGGCCCGCGGCAAGGATCTGCATCCCGGGAGGGAGCCCGTCCCCATCCGCCGGCAGGTTCCTGCTGTTCATACGGGACAGTTGGCGCAGGCGATGGAGCGTCTGCACAAAGCCGCGCGTCCCTTATTTCTTGCAGGCGGCGGCGTTCGAATTGCCCGCGCAGAAGGGCAAATGACCCGGCTGGCCGAAAAGACTGGAATCCCCGTCGTTACCACCCTGATGGGAAAAGGGGCGATCCCATCTGCACACCCGCTCTCGGCCGGCAATCTTGGGATTCATGGAAGCTTTGCCGCCAACACTGCAGTCAGCCAATGCGATGTTCTATTCGCAGTCGGTACGCGCTTCAATGACCGCATTACGGGAAAACCGGAGGAATTTGCGAAACATACATACCTCATCCGCGCCGATATTGATACATCTGCGCTCCCGTGCAATATCACAGCGGATCTTTCAATAGAAGGCGACGCCCGTCAAATCCTGGAGGCGCTGCTTGCGAAGGCTGCGCCAGTGCAGGCCGGGGAATGGAGGCAGCAGCTCCGCCGGTGGAAGCAGACGTATCCCACTGCGATGCAGCAGGAAGGATTGACGCCGCAGCGTGTGATGGAGGCGGTCAACCAAGCGTTTCCGGCTGCGGTGATCTGCGCCGATGTCGGACAAAACCAGATGTGGGCGGCGCAGTTTCTGGATCTGAATGAGGAGCGCCAGCTGCTGACCTCTGGCGGGTTGGGTACAATGGGATATGCCCTTCCGGCCGCGGTCGGGGCAAGTCTGGGCTGTCCCAGCCGGCGCGTTGTTGTAATCACTGGAGATGGCGGGATGCAGATGAATGTACAGGAATTGGCAACAGCGGTTGCGTATGAACTGCCGGTCGTGGTCTGTATTCTGAATAACGGCTGGTTGGGCAACGTGAGGCAATGGCAGGAGCTGTTTTATGGGCGGCGGTATGTAGGCGTCTGCATGCGAAGGAGGAAGGGCTGCCCGCCTATCTGCGCCGCACCTGGAACACAGTGCCCGCCCTATACGCCCGATTTTGTCAGGCTGGCCGAAAGCTACGGCGCGCTGGGGCTTCGTGTGAGTCGTTTCGAGGAACTTCCGGCAGCGTTTTTACAGGCAAAGCAAAATAAAGCGGCGCCGACCGTCATTGAATTTGTCATCGCGCCCACTTGTAACGTGATGCCGATCGTACCGCCCGGGAATCCGCTGAATCAAATGCTGCTGCACGAAAACAATTGATTCCCATACAGCGGATGGAAGAACGCCGTCAGCGCCTACCCAGACGGAGCCTAGGGCTTGTTTGAAAAATGTCAATACGCCCAAACAACGGTCCTTTTTCCGC
>CANPPM010000347.1 GCA_947575935.1 uncultured Butyricicoccus sp.
GCGATTTTTTTGTAAAAAAATCGAGTAAAAACTTTATTTCCGCTGCGGCGGGGAATGGGTGCGGCGCTATCCCATACGTTTCTGCTGCCCGGCCCGCCACAAGGACAGCGGGCCGGGCGGGATAATACGGTTAATACGAAAAATTTATAAGGTTATATTTTCATAGAGCAATCCGATTGCGCGGATGGTGATTGGTCAGGATTTCCTTCTGCTTTGCTGCTGCAACATCTGTATAAATCTGGGTTGTCATAATAGAGGTATGCCCCAGCATTCGCTGAATATAGCGGATATCCACATCCTCTTCCAGCAGCAGCGTTGCAAAAGAATGACGCAGCATATGTGGCGTAACTGCCATCGGCTGGGAAGCCTGTTCCCCATAACGCCGCACAATCTGCCGCACGCTTTGCTCTGACAATCTCCGTCCTGCGCGGTTTGCAAAGAAGGGTTCACTTCCGCGCCTTGCTGACAGTCCGGCATAGCGCCGGAGTGCTTTCAGCACGCTGATATTGCCAATTTGCAGCAGGCGTTCTTTTGCGCCCTTGCCCCATATCATAATGCTCCCGTCTTTCAGATCGACGTCCTGCACATTCAATCTGCATAATTCGGATACGCGGATACCGGTTGCAAACAGCAGTTCCAGCACGGCGTGATCGCGTCGGGCCGGCTCGCCGCCGTAACCGCTTTCTGACAATGCGCAGGCCCGCCGGAGCATTTCTTCAATTGTCCGGAGGGGCACTGTGCGGGGCAATGTTTTAGGCTGGCGCAGACGGATATGCAGCCGCCGGAACGGATCTTCTTTGAGGCAGCCTTCCTCCTCCAGCCACCGGCAGAAGGCTTTGGCTGAGGCGACCTTTCTTTTAACGGAACGCGGCTTATACTGCGCATTCAATTCTGCGACAAACCCGGTCAGCGCCTCACGGGACAATGGCTGACCATGCAGCATCCTGCCCAGCTGCCGCAGGTCTGCACGGTACGCTGCAACTGTTTTAGCGGCCAGTGCCCTCTGCCGCTCGCAAACGTCCAAATAGTCGGCAATCCAACCCTCTAACTCTTCCATACCGTTCCTCCTCATGTAATCTACGATTATCTCTTGATATCTCCCGAAATCGCAGTATTACAAATGAATGAACAGAACCGGAGAGCAGGCAGAGGCGCATCAGAGTGCGCGTTTCAGCGAAAAAGGGTATAGCGAAGCAAGCGTCCAGTGGATTCTGGATGACAGGCGAACGGTAAACCACAATTTTCGCAGCAGCAAACCTCCTATGTCCAGCTGGGTCAAAGCCCTGAATTCCTTCGTTCTGCTTGCCTGCGAAGTGGTGTCAGTCTTTTCTCCTTTGCCGAATCAATGTTCTGATGGAATATATCAGTGACCAACTACCAGCTCTGTATTTTACTTGAAAAATGCGGTTTTGGAAGTTTCCGATCCTCTCCGAGACGCTGCAGAGAAGTACTTCCTATATGTTTTTTATCTGTTCTTTAAGCAGCCTTCTGCGGCTGGTTCTTCCGAATATCCGCAAGCAGCTTTTCACGATCATACGCACAGCCTTTGGTCGCGATTACGAAGAAAACACGCAGTAATTTACAGCATATCGCAATTAAAGACTGCTTTTTCTTCAATGGATTCTTTTCCCTTGTCGTATAATAATGATGCAGTTTCCGGAATTCCGGATTGTTCTTTACGAGCGGCAATGCTGCCTGGAACAGGATCGCCCTGAGACGTGCCCTGCCCCGCCTACTGATTTGCGTCCGCCCTTTATACTTGCCGGAACTGTTTTCCTTCAAGGCCAGCCCAGCCAGCTTCTGCAGCTGACGCGGGGACTCAAACCGGCGGACATCACCAATTTCTGCAAAAATACCGGCAACCGTAATCAGGCCAAGCCCCTTGATTTTCAGCAGCTCGGCAGCCGCTGGAATCTGGCCGCACAGTGCTTCTGCCTGCGCCATCACCTCTTGATACTGCTTGTGCTTTGCCTCGAAGTCCTCCAGCAGCAGCCGGATCTCGAGCTTGGCGGCAGACAGCCCCTGCGTACAGCCAACGCTCTCCCGTGACGCCTTGAGCAGCCGCTCTGCACGCTTCATTCCTACGCCTCGCAGTTTCAGCTTCCGCCAAAGTGCATTGATTTTCTCTGCGCCAAGCGCGGATATGTCACCGGGCAGCGGGGCTTCCTTCAGCAGGGCGATGCTCGCAGCACCCGTAAAACTGGCAAATACTTGACTATACTCCGGAAAATAAATCTTCAGCCACCGCTGGATACGGTTCTCCGCCGAAGTGAGCTCTTTCAATATTCTCCAGCGAAGATTCATCACCGTGCGCAGCTCCGCATACAGTGATTCCGGAATGTACGGGATCTGATAGCGCCCTTCCAGCACCAGTTTCGCAATGGTTTTCGGATCCTTTCGGTCGTTTTTCGTCGGATTCCCGTCGTCAAGTTCCTTGCTGCGCTTAACATGATATGGATTGACCAGCACCAGTTTCATCGGCGTTTCTTTCAGGCTTGCCGCCAGCGTGAACCAATAATGCCCCGTCGGCTCCAAACCAACGATTGTTTGATCCTTTCCCGCCTTTGCCGACAGCTCGGATGCCCAGTTTTGAAAACTGGCAAAGCCTTCTGCACTGTTCTCAAAATGGATTACTTTTCCTAATTCCAAGCCGCGCCAGTCAAAGGCTCTCGCCCAATGTACCTCGCTGGCAATATCCACACCTATCACCATTGTCGTTTCCGTCACCTGACGGATCTTTTCGTTCTGTGTTGTACTCATCTTGAGACACTCCCTTCGTACCTGTGTTTTTATTAGGGCTTTGACCCTGTGTTTATTGTAAGGGAGTATCTCTTTTTTGGCAAACCTCCTCTCGTTGGTTTATACAGGAATCTCCTTTTCCAGTTTCCGCTGTCTTTCCAAGACAGCGTATAGATTTTGTGTCTGA
>CANPPM010000348.1 GCA_947575935.1 uncultured Butyricicoccus sp.
GGAACGTGGCCAACGAGGTGCTGCGGCTCAAGCGGATGGAGACCCACCAGGTGTTCGACGCCTTCTGGAAGCGCCGGCGCATGACCAGGACAGCCGCCTACAAGTGGCTGGCAGAGCAAATGAAATTGCCGGAGGAGAAGGCCCACATCGGCGGCTTTGAGATGGATCAGTGCCAGCAGGTCATTGACATCTGCCGCCGGGCAGAACAGGCGGCAAAGGATAAGGAGGCTGCGTAGCGATGACATATCAGGAATTACGAAAGCTGTTCTATGCGCACGAGGACAAAAATCCATCCGCGCATCTGACGGCGTACATCACCTTTTCCGGGTTCGGACCGGATACCAGGAAAAAGTATCCCTGGGAAAACCGTACCTATGTTATTTCCAGCGACAACAAAGCGTTTCAGGCTGGCAAGGGCGGCTATTCCATCTTTGGAACCAGTCTGGACGGGGCCGACCGCGGCATCCGGCTGGAAAAGTATATGCGTGATGAACAGGGCGGAAAAGACGGCTGGACGGTGGAGGATTGCTGCCTGATTGGATATATGCCGGTCAGCCATGATTCCGGGCTGCTTCTGCCCGGATTGTTCTACACCTATGAGGAAGCCGTGCGGGCCTTCCCCTGCGGCCCGGAGGATGAAAACGGAAATCAGCCTGTGCAGAGGGTGTTGTTCTATGATCCGCTCAAGATCAGGTTTGAGGAAAGGAGGGCCGCATGACTGACACGGTAAGACAGCCCACCTGTGCTGGCTGCCCCCATGATCTGCATTTTGGGGACGCCATATCCAAGAAACAGTTTGGCGTCATGATGCACTGCGGCGAGCATTTCTGCACCGGCAGTAAACGGGCGCGGCGTTTTAAGCGCGGCGATCCAAAGTTAAAGGTCCCTGCGTGGTGCCCAAAGCGAAAAACCCCCTGTGAACTGCGGGTCTATGCGCTGAAAAGCAGCCGGGATTTACAGATGCACCATCTCCTGTCAGATAACCCGGATGATCCGCTCTATATCTCAGAGCATCGGTATGCGCTGGCGTCCAGCGCCAAAACCGAACTGACGCCCCAGGAATTCTGGAAGTGTTGTCAGAACGAACCCTATACAAGCCTGTTGGAAATCAACATGCCGCTCTATTCAGTGTTGGAAATTGACGACGGACTTGCGCCGGCCTTCTTCTATATTGCGATGGATGGCATTAAGATCGCGCCGTACTTTAACGCCGAAAAGGCCCGGGCAAATCGGATGGAGGAAACCGTTTGAAGGAAATCGAAAAACATTGTGACAGCTGCCGGTTCTCTTACCTGGAACCGGAGCGCAGTCAAACCCGGATCTATCTGCGCCAGAAGTGTAGCAGTCCGGACTACAACGCATCGAAAAATATCCATAACAGCATTATGGAGGACTGGGGCCAAGACTTCTGCCGTTTCTGGGCCCCCAAAACAGAAAGGACAGCGATATGAAAAATCATTATTCCATTGCCGAGCGCAACCGCATCGTGGAGGAAAATCTATACCGCATTGACAATGCTATCCGCAGGAACTGGGCGCTGATAAGGGCCGCACATCTGGACCGTGATGACGTTTACCAGCAGCTGGCCCTTCGCCTGATCCGGGCCGTGGACACCTTTGACCCTGAGAAGGGCGAATTGGGGAAGCACCTCCACGCCCAGCTTCAGTATGAGATGCTCAACTGCAAGGACAGCCGCAGGCGGTACGGCTTTACTGGAGCCCCTTACGACCTGCGGGGCCCGGTGATTTCCCTGGAAGCCTGTGGCGATCTGGCTGCGTAAGGAGGGATGATGCAGATGTTACGTGATAAGATGCTGGCGGTCATTACCGATGTCAACGCCCAGGTTGCCGAGCTGGAGGAGCTGGTTGAGCTCATTGCCATCGCCCTGCTGACCCGGAAGAATCTGTTTATCCTTGGCGCACCCGGGCAGGCGAAAAGCTACGCCATCAACGCCTTCCGTACCCGGATCACCGGCGCGCGGCAGTTTGAGCGGCTGCTGAGCAAGCAGACGGACGAGGAGCAGCTTTTTGGCCGCATTGATCTGGCCAGCCTGCTTCCGGGCAGCGTTGCCCAGACTGTGCTGGACAGCGACCCGCAGTACCGGCAGATGCACGAAAGCCTGAAAAACCGTCTTGCTAATGGGCAGGATGCCGGCGATCTGCCCGAACGGATGGAACGTCACCGTAAAGCGCTGGCGGAGCTCCATGGCAGCGAGCCCCAGGTCAACACCGCCGGGAAGATCCCGGAGGCGGATATCGTGTTTCTGGATGAGATCTTCAAGTGTAACGATGGGGTGCTCAACTCCCTGCTGACTGCGCTGAACGAACGGAAATACACCAACGAGGGGCATACATATCCCATCCCTGTGGTTTCCTTCTTTGCGGCGTCCAATGAGATACCCAATTTCAGCGACCCCCAGGAGAAGATTTTGGAGGCGCTGTATGACCGCCTGGAGCTGAAAGTGGTCACGGAGAATATCTCCGACCGAAATAAGCGGCTCGCTGTGCTGAAGGATAAACAGGCGTACCGCAACGGGCAGACTGCTGCGGCAATTACCTTGGATGAGCTGCGGGATATGCAGCGGGAGACGGCGCGTATTCCCATTCCGGACAGCGTCAACGAACTGGCGGACGACATTCTCTGCGAGCTGCGGAAGAACGGCATACCGGTATCAGACCGGAAATATCTCAACTACTATCCCATTGCCCAGGCAAAGGCGTGGCTCTCCGGTCATGGCGCAGTCCAGCCGGGCGACCTGCTGGCGCTGAAGAACTACCTCTGGCAAAAGCCGGAGGAGCGGGCCGTGGTGGAAAATACGCTCACCCGTATGTGCGTCAATCCCATGCAGGACAAGGTAAACAGCATCCGGGGGATGGCCGCGGAAGCCTATGAGGATTTCGAGGCGGCCAGAAGCGATAC
>CANPPM010000349.1 GCA_947575935.1 uncultured Butyricicoccus sp.
AGCAGATGGCTGCAAAACCTATCCCAATCGCCCCGTATGGTGGACGAAGGATCATGTTGCAAAGGAGGCTGACACCAAAGCTGTAGACACACTCAATACCATGACGATCAAGGATGTTGCAATCAAGGTGCTCCATGATGCAGGCCACCCTTTAACAATACCAGAGATCATGCAGCAGATAGAGGTAGGGCAGCTTTATAAGTTTAATTCCAGCAACCCGGCACTGATTGTTTATCAAGGAATTCGCCGTTACTGCAAAGGGATGAAGGCACCAAATCATGCACCAGTTGACGTGTTTGACCGTTTTACCGATGAAACCGGGCAGATTCGTTATATGCTGATTGGTGAAAGTCAGAAGGTAACTGGCAATACAGAAACCCAGGAGACTGCGTCTGCAGATGACCGGTGGTTGCCCATTCTGCAAGACTCATTCCCGGACGGCTATATCCTGAATGATTTTCTAGGACAATTTCAAGCTGCTGCTTTCTGGCAAGAGCGTTATGGAGAAGTGTGTTCGATTCAAGGCGATGCTATTGACGCTGCCATGAAGGCTATCGGTGTAGTGCGAGATAGCCGAGTATTTGCGAAAAAAGATGAAGATAAACAGCTAATTTCCGCCATATGCGCTGAAATTAACGATATCCTGTCTCGTTATACGACAGTATATCAATCATGTATCTATGATCGTTATCAGGAGCAGCTTGCCGGCTGCTCAATCTATACCGAACAGGTGATGGTGCAACAGCTTCTAAGCGAGGCAAATGGCACCTTTTACTCTGCAAATCAGGTCTTTACCAAACAAGGCCAGTATGTATCTGTCATTCAAGATGCTCGTAAAGTACTCCGAGATCATGGCGGCCCCATGCCCGTCAGCGATGTCGCAAAGGTACTGTGGTTCATTCCCCATGATACAATCTATCACTGCCTGTCGGCTGATGATGAATCACTCAATATCGGCAGTAGTACATGGATGCTGGCGGAGCACTTCCCGTTGACTCGAGAAGATGCCGGTAAAATCGGAGACATGCTCGACGAGTATTTCCTGACCAGCAATTATGTACAGGCATCCGATTTGATACTGCTACTAAAAGATTGCTTGCCCGGCATAGCAGATGATCTGAACGGAATGAACTACATGGCGATCTTCAATATTGTCGCCTATTACTTGAGGGATCGGTTCAGCTTCACAAAAGCGATCATCTCCCAAAAAGGTTCCAGCATCGACTTCGCCAATCTGTTCAAGAGTTTCGCGGCTGAACACGATACTTTTACACTGGCCGATCTGGAAACGCTTGCAAGTGAACTGAAACTTCCTATTTATTGGGAAAGCATTTATGCTGGTGGTGCTGTGCGTATCAGCAAAACAAATTTTGTCAATAGGCATCTCATGAATTTTGATGTGGATGCCATCGATGAAGTACTTCAGAACGTTTGCTCCGGTGACTATCTACCACTGATGGCGGTGTCCTCTGCTATGATGATGCATCTTCCATCCTGTGGATATCAATGGAATGGATATTTGCTTCAGAGCTATGTGTTTGGCTTTAGCAAAGTGTTCGGATTATCCTACTCCAGCTTTGGCAAAACTGGATATTACGGCGCGATGGTCAGACGTAGTTGTAAAACCATCAACAATTATGGTTCGCTGATCGAACGCGTGCTGACCGATGACGATACCTGGGAATCGACGGCTGACGCCTTAGATTTATTGGTCAAGCAGGGGTACCAGGCGCTGCGAAAATATAAGGATATCGATATAGCTGCAGCAAAGGCGAAACAGAACAAATTATCATCAGGCGATAGGAGGTGAGCTCTTTGCACAAGTATGAATGGGATCCCGCGACGGGTGGCATATTGCTTCTGCCGCAGCAGGAAAAGAGCAGCAGAGAGCCTCGCCCTGTCTATTACCGGGAAATGAATCTGCTGGGTATGGACAAGCGGTGGAAGTATCCACAGAATGACGATGCGCCAATCATGTGGGCGGAAGCGGAAAGATACATCTATCGCGGAAGAACAATTGCGCGAACGAAGGGCGGAGGCCTATTTCAGCAACCTGAAATTATCTATACCGAATCAGAAGAAGGCATACCCGAAGGTGAGACATTAACACCTGTTGATGTTGATTTAATGATTGCCCAGAATACTGAGCTGCTTGATAATCTTCTGGAAGAAACTGCCAAGAGGATATATAGCACATACATTAAATTTAGAGACCGCATTGATCTGTTTTATGTCGCTTTTAGCGGTGGTAAAGACAGCGTTGTCACATTAGATATGGTGCAGCGGACGCTGCCGCATAACGCATTTAAAGTTGTATTCGGGGACACTCAAATGGAATTCCCTGATACCTATCGAACGGTTGCAACTGTCGAATCATGGTGCAAGAAAAACGGCATAGATTTCCTACGTGCAAAATCCCCACTTACGCCCAAAGTGGCATGGAGTACTTTCGGCCCCCCAGCTGCAGAAATACGCTGGTGTTGCTCTGTTTTTAAGACAACGCCACAGATTTTGCTACTTCGCAATATAATGCAAAACCCGAGCTTTACAGGCATGGCTTTTACTGGTATAAGGGCTGAAGAGAGTGCTTCCAGAGGAGAATATGATGATATAAGCGAAGGGAAAAAACACAAGGGACAGTTTAGCTTCCATGTAATATTCGACTGGAATTCCGCCGAACTTTATATGCATATTTATCGCAATCATTTAGCGTTAGGGGACTCTTATCTTAAAGGTGTGCCGCGTGCAGGATGCCTTGTTTGCCCAAATGCGGTAGGGAAAAGCGATTATTTCAGAAGGGCAGCCTATAGTAAGGAAATAGACGAATATTTGGACATAATACGACAGACCCGTACAAAAACGGCCACATTTTCTGACGGTCAAATGCGGGAATTTATCAATGATG
>CANPPM010000350.1 GCA_947575935.1 uncultured Butyricicoccus sp.
GAGCGGACTGATCGGTCTGCTTTTTCTTCTGAGAGTTGTAGCCAACCTGAAGCGCGGGAGCGGTAGACTTGTCGACGACCTCCTCGCGGCCCTTGCGAACGAGCTGGTTAAAAGTAGGCATTTCGTGATCTCCTTTCTGAAAGATGATTTATATCAAGGGGACAACGCCCCAAGATATCAAAACGGATCCGGCGGCGCAGCCTACTGCCTGAGCAGCGTGACAACCGCAGCGCCGATGTCAATCTGAGCGGCCCTGCCAAGCTCGGCCATCGTCTCGGCCTCCTCAACGGGTACGCCCATCTCCTCGCAGAGGGTACGTATGGGACGGATCACACGCGCCTCGGCATCCTTCGCAAGGACGACGCGCAGCGCGCTGCCATCACGGATGGCTTTCTTCGATTGCTTGACGCCAACCACTTTATAGGCGGTTTGCAGTTCAGTTAACATAGCTTTTCCTCCTATGCCGCATACAGCTATATTCTACACTGGATTTCACTTTTCGTCAAGCCTTTTTTGCAAAATTGCTACCAAATTGAAACCTTTTACCCGGCTAAAAACCATTCAATCTGCCGGTCTTCAAAACGCCGCCGGTACGGCCCGTGGCCGCCCGGCGGCGGGTGTGCGAACTTGCAGGATCCCCTCTGGCGTCATCCTCAGGCCACCCCCTGCAGGCCATATGCTACCAATGTTTCATAATTTTTGTAATACAGGTAAAAGCCGCCGATATTATGCTGCACGTCGTCGATACGGACCCGGAATCCGTCATTTCGAACCATAAATGTATTCAGGATGCGCTGTGGATTTTCCATGTACATGGCATACTCCGGATAAAACCAGCCGTCCTGCTGCCGCTCTACCCGGGCAGAGATCGTCTGCAGCAGACCCGCCAGGTCAAATCCATCCGCTTGGCCGCCATTTTCGGTCATCCGAACATAGAGCTCAAAGGCCGCCATCAGCAGTTCCAGGTCGGTAGGGCCGGTCGTCTCGCGGCTTGCAATGGCCTCCAGGTTTCGCTGTGCATTTTCCAGCCCAAACGCATAATACTCTGCACGTTCCGGTAAATATTTGGTCATTTCATTCAAACTGTAGGATACCCAATGGTCACGATACTGCGAATAATCTGCAGCGATAAAATGCTGTACCGCACGTTCTGCGGCATCCAGCCACTTCCGCTCCCCAGTCAGCCCATACAGGCGACACAGGGCAAATGTCGCCTCCCCGTCATAATAGACGGTTCGAAATTCCTCTTTTCGAGAAAAATCGCCATTCAATACATGATAATACGTTCCCTTAGATAGATCCAGCATGCTAAGGATACCCTCCCCGAGGGCCTCGCAAACCTCCTGATAAGCCTTATTTTGAAAAACATCCATATATTCCGTCAGCGCCACTACCGCGATGCCGCAGCCGCCCAGCTTCACTTCGTCCGACTTCGCTTCGTATAAATAAGCGCGTCCTTCCCCGTCATAACAAATCTGTGTCAGCAGGTAGCCGACCGCCTGATCGATTTTAGCGGCAAGCGATGCATCTGGCGCCATCCGGTAACGGCAGATCAAGGCCCAGACCGCGCCTGCGTGGCGAAGGATATTATACCCCTGAATCTCTTTATCAAAACGGGGATATATGCCATAAACAAAGGCGCCGTCCTCTTTGACCTGATCCGCCAGAAAGGCCGACGACTCCAGAATCAATGTTTTCGCATAGTTTGCATCGATTCTGTTCGGCTGCCGCCGTCCATAATTCAGACCGCTCGCGCTGAGCCGGACCACATGTTTTGACTCTCCGCAAATCCATCCGGCACACTGAAACATGACGTATTCCTCTGGCAGTGTTTCCAGCGTCTTTCTTCCAGCCTGCTCCAAATAGCGGTTCAGCGCCTTCAGATCCACACCCCCATGATCATATTCATAAATTTTTGCACTATTCAGCTCGGCTTCGAGCAAGGCGGTCTCAAAGCCCCGGTCCAGCGCCGCGCCATACCGATAAAACACATCCCGGCTGCCCTTGACCCGCTCTCCCAGTTCTGCCGCCGGCAAAACCGACGAAAGATAAACCAAATCTGCTTTGACCCACCGCGGCTCCATCCCGCTTTTCCGCAGCGCCTTATCGGCAGTCTCCACCGCTTTTTCCCAGGCTGCATCCAGCGTCTCACCCGTACCGGTATACACATCGGCACGCTTTGTACCGTCACAAACAGAAAGAAACACGGCGTGCCCCGCCTCCCCGGCAGGGGCGCGGCCCAGCTCCTCACGCACCCAGTCCGCGAGCGCCTCTTCCCGCAGCAGCGCGGCCTTCTCCTGAAATAGCGAGGTATCCCGGCCGCAGGCAGCCAGCAATACTGCCAGCAGAAAGAGCAGAGCCGGCAGCAAAACTGTACGAACGCGTCTCAAACCCAAATTCATTTTCCTACACTTCCTTTCACGACATCCCGCTCGTTTAAACGCTGCTAGACAAAGAGAAAAGTGCCGGGGCTGTTCCAGCCCCGGCACAAAAACCCCTGTCAGCAAACGGTTCCAGGGCCTGTTTGAAAAATGTCAATAAGCCCAAACGACACCCCTTTTGCCGCCATGCATTGCCAATCCTCCGTAGGATACCTATCATATCCTTTGTCAAAACGGCTTGCCCAGCTTCAAAAGGCTGTGCCTCTGCCTTATCTTCCTATTGCAAACAGTACTAGAACGATTTAGCCCTCGGCTTCCTCTTTTTTGCGTAGGGAAAATAACGCACTGCCGGCAAACAAGAGGAGGAGGTAAACGAGGTACAGCGAAGGATCGCCGGTTTCCGGCGGCATCGCTGCAAGCGGGACCGGATCTTCCGGAAGCTCGACCAGCTCTTCCTCAGCAGGCGCATCAGAGAGCGGAACCGCTTCATCTTCAATGGTAACGACGCCGTCTGCCGGCTCT
>CANPPM010000351.1 GCA_947575935.1 uncultured Butyricicoccus sp.
CCAAACACTTTGTTGATCTTTGCAAAACCGCCCTGCGCCTTAAACCGTCCGTCCTCATCAAATACGGCGGCATGTAAGACAGATTCTTCCATCAGATATTTTTCGATCCGGGTAATCCAGTTCAGCTCCTGTCGGGAAAACGTGTGCGCCTTTTTCAGCTTTTCCACCGCCTGCCCGATTCTGTCCTCGTGAGAGAGCAGGGTGGAACCGATGGCGTACCGGCGTATCAGGCTGATAATATCGGCTGTAATGGCCTCATTGGCCATCTGTGAAAGGGCTGTATTCAGCTGCCGTGTGGTAAAACCCTCCCTATCCAGCGTCAAAAGCAAGGACTTCAGCGCCTCGCGGGTCAGCTCTTTCGGCCTTGTGCAAACAATATTCAGCGCGGCAATCTCATTTAGATTGGTCTTGATATAGTTTGCGAAGGCGTCTAGATAGTCTTCGGGCCTGCCGCTTCCGCCATACCCCCTGCTATGCTCTAACAGCGTATCCTCATGAGTAGAGATCACGAGAGGGCGGCGTTCGCCGGACTTGCAACGCCCCAGCATTTTGAACAGCTCTGTATGCGCAAGCAGACGGTTTTTGGCTTCCTCCGGCCCACACTGCCCAATGGCGGCAATGAACTGCGTTGGATCCTGCCCTCCCGTCATACTCATGAAATGTTCCATGGCCTGGCTGTCCATACGGCGTTTTTTCCGCTGCAGCTTGGCAAGGATTTGGCCGATCTGCCGCTGTACTTGATTTTCATCGTCCATCACTTCCAACCCTTCTAAAAGCTGCTCAAATGTGGTGCTCGGATCCACAACGACAGGTTTCATGGTATTGACCGCTTCCAGGGAATCATAAACGCCGACAGGGTCATAAATCTCGAAATGCGTCTTGCCAATCTCAGGGCAGAGGCGGGTCGCGCGGCCCATCATCTGCTCAAACAGAATACGGGATTTCACCCGCCGCATAAATACCAATGTTGTAATTGCAGGGACATCTATTCCCGTAGTCAGCAAATCCACCGTAACAACCACACTGGGGAAACGTTCATTCTTGAAGCGCTTAATGGCGTCCTTTACCTTTTTCTTGTTGCCGCCGCCCACAGATCCCGTAATTTTCATAATTGCATCATTGTCTACGCCCTTTTCCGCGTAAATTTCCTTGAGAATTTTTACGATCAGATCGGCATGGTCGTCACTGACGGCGTAAATCAGCGTCTTCCCCTGTACAGCGGGACTTTCCGGATCAATATCACGGGCAATCTCAGCCAAAACCGTCCGATTGAACGGTTCTGTTATCACCTGGCGGTTGAAGGACTCCACATCAAAATGCAACTCATCCTCCAGCAACTCAGAATTGGTGATTTCACCCGTCACGGCGTCGTACAATACGACCGCATCCCCTTCTTTATAATGGATGCCCTCCTTGCTCAATTGGGTAACGAGCTTGTGCGGCGCGTCATGGTCCACCAAATACCCTTCCATCACCGCCTCACGGTATGTATATTGAAAGACCGGCTCTCCGAAGATCTTCGTGGTCTGCAGGGCCGGCGTTGCGGTCAACGCAATTTTCACAGCGTCAAAATATTCTACAACGCAGCGGTATTTGCTCTGATACTCCTTCTGGTCACGGTAAAGACCTTCATCCTCACCCATTTCTTTATCCAGAATATAGCCCCGGTGCGCTTCATCAATAATGACCAAATCATAGTCGGAAACAGCGGGCATGGTATCCGCATCATTGTACAGGATCCGCTTAACCATGCTCTGAACCGTGGCAATCTGAAGACGGGTTTCCCGGTCGACTTCCGGGTCTTCCAATCCCTTGATGTTATAAATATCGTCAAGGGTCATCAAATCTTCCAGCTTTACCTCCTGGAATACATCAGACGCCTGTTCCCCCAGGGCTGTCCTGTCCACCAGGAAAAGGATCCTGCGAAAGCGTCCCGTTTTCAGAAACCGGTAAATCATGCCCAGAATGGTGCGGGTCTTGCCCGTGCCTGTCGCCATTGCAAGCAGAACGCTGCGCTGCCCGCTGCAAATTGCCTTTTCAGCACACGCAATCGCCCTAGTCTGGTACTCCCGAAGGTTTAAACCGTCCTTATCGCGCAGCAGATCATAAGGCATCTCCTGTAAATCCTGATTCCTTGCGGAAATATCTCTGTCAAGCAGCTGGATGATCCCCTCTGGCCTCATCCAGCCCCTCAGCGCCTTTGGCGCATTATCAGGCCGCCTCAGATCCAGAAACCATATGCCGCTTTTGGTCTCATACTGCTCCAAATACGGCCGGCCGTTGGTGGCAAAGGTGAGCGGTACTTTATAGTCGCCCCATGTCCCGATTTGATAGGTTTTATCAGCACTGCGGATATTTCGGGAGTAATCTTTGCACTGGTAGTCGATGACGGATGGAATATCCTTATGGATCGCCTTTGCCTCAACCGTTGCTACCATCTGCAGATCAACAAAAAGGGCATAATCCACATAGCCACGATTTCCAACCGTGGAATCGGTAGGCCATTCGGCAATTGCAATACAGCGTCCTTTTGCAGGGCGCGTCCCCTTCGCATAGCGCAGCTGTTCTGTGTCGGCCTCCCAGCCGACTTTACGAAGCTGTTCGTCAATCAGGTACCGTGTCTCCGCCTCAGATTTGACCCTCTGGCCCGCCGCCTTGCCGGACAGCTTCTTCCGGATTTCCTTCTCTACCGCAGGGGCTTCCGCCGCCGCCTTTTCCGCTTCCGCGATCAGCTGCGCTTCCCGGAGGCGTTCCCGCTGCTGATCCCCTCGAACGGGTTCCACGCCATCGAGCGGCAGGACAAACGGCTGATTCTGATAACTCCAATCCCCATAGGTCTGCATAAACCATTCACATAAGCTGTACGCCATTTGAATCAGA
>CANPPM010000352.1 GCA_947575935.1 uncultured Butyricicoccus sp.
CCTTGCAGCCGATCTTGCCGTAGGTCGTATTGGCCTCTGCAAAGCCATAGTCAATGTCGGCACGCAGGGTCTGCAGCGGGATGGTGCCCTCATGGTAATGCTCGGTACGCGCGATTTCCGCGCCGCCCAGGCGGCCCGAGCAGCAGGTCTTGATGCCCTTCGCGCCCATGCGCATTGCACGGCCCATCGACTGCTTCATCGCGCGGCGGAAGGAAATACGCTTTTCAAGCTGCGCCGCAATATTCTCCGCTACCAGCTGCGCGTTGGTGTCGGGGTTCTTGATTTCGATAATATTGATTTTCACCGGCTTGCCGATGCGCTTGGCAACGTCCGCCTGGAGCTTCTCAATCTCTGCGCCGCCCTTGCCGATGACAATGCCCGGACGCGCGCACTGGATGAAAATACGCACCTCTTTATTGGTCCGCTCGATCTCAATAGCCGGTACGCCAGCGGCAAACAGCAGCTTTTTCAGATATTCACGGATCTTGTGGTCTTCCACGAGGAGGTCGCCGAACTCGCTGTCCTTCGCGAACCAACGGGAATCCCAATTCTTAATAACGCCCACACGGAGCCCGTGCGGATTAACCTTCTGGCCCATTGTTTACCCTCCTCTTACTCTTTCTCTGCCAACACGACGGTCACGTGCGAAGTACGCTTCAGGATGCGGAACGCACGGCCCTGCGCACGCGGCATAACGCGCTTCATCACGGGGCCTGGCGCTACGTGCGCTTCCTTGACATACAGCGCGCCGCCGTTCATGTTAAAGTTATTTTCAGCGTTGGCCATTGCGCTTTTCAGCAGCTTGGCCATCACTTCAGAGGCGGCCTTCGGAGTGTTCTCAATGATTGCCATGGCGGTATTTGCGTCCTTGCCTCGAATCAAATCGCACAGCAGCTTCATCTTGCGGGGGGTCATGCGGACGTTTCTTACGATCGCTTTTGCTTCCATGTTTCCTTGCCTCCCCTTACTTGCCGTTGTTGGAGGTTTTGCTGCCCGCGTGCCCTCTGTAGGTGCGGGTCGGCGCAAACTCACCCAGCTTATGGCCAACCATGTCCTCGGTCACATAAACCGGCACATGCTTGCGGCCGTCGTGTACGGCAATGGTGTGCCCGACGAACTCGGGGAAAATCGTAGAGGCGCGCGACCAGGTCTTGAGAACCTTCTTTTCGCCGCTCTCGTTCATTGCGGTAACCCTTTTGTAAAGCTCAGGAGCCACAAAGGGGCCTTTCTTAACACTTCTGCCCATGTTTCCTGTCTCCTTTCCTTACTTACCGTTGCGGCGCCGCACAATCTGCTTATCCGTACGGCTGTTCTTCTTACGAGTCTTATATCCCATCGCAGGCTTGCCCCACGGGGTAACCGGGGAGGGACGGCCAATCGGGCTCTTGCCCTCGCCGCCGCCGTGCGGGTGATCGCAGGGGTTCATGACCGAGCCGCGGACAGTCGGACGGATTCCCATGTGACGGGTGCGGCCCGCCTTGCCCAGCTGCACATTGGAGTGATCCTGATTGCCAACCTGGCCGATAGTCGCCTTACACTCCAAACGGATATAACGTACCTCACCGGAGGGCAGGCGGACCTGCGCGCGGCCGTTTTCCTTCGCCATCAGCTGCGCCGCAACGCCAGCCGAACGAACCAGCTGCGCGCCCTTGCCGGGATACAGCTCAATATTGTGGATAACGGTACCAACCGGAATATTCGCAATCGGCAAGCAGTTGCCGGGCTTGATATCCGCTTCCGGACCGGACACGACCAGATAGCCGATTTTCAGCCCCTCGGGCGCGAGGATGTAGCTCTTTGTGCCGTCCTCGTACTCGATCAGCGCAATATTTGCCGAACGGTTCGGATCATACTCGATGGTCTTGACGGTCGCGTTGCCGGTTTTCTGACGCTTAAAATCAATGATGCGGTATTTCTGCTTATTGCCGCCGCCATGATGGCGGACGGTAATGCGGCCGTAGCTGTTGCGCCCGGCATGCTTTTTCAGCTTTTCGAGAAGGCTCTTCTCGGGCTTCACCTTGGACAGGCCCGCGTTCGACAGGACGCTCATATTCCTGCGCGAGGGTGTCGTCGGGTTGAAAGTCTTAATCGCCATAGTGGTGTTTCAACTCCTTAAAATACAGTTTCTTATCGGGGTGTCTTCCCCATAACCGCGCACCTGTGTGCGCCTCGTTGGCAAGCCCGAAGGGCTTACATCATGTTCTCGAAGATCTCAATCTTCTTGCTGTCCTCGGTCAGCGTGACGACCGCTTTCTTGATCGCCGGGGTCTTGCCGGTATGCACGCCCATCCGCTTCCACTTGCCGGGCAGCTTGACGGTATTGACCTTTTTCACCTTAACGCCGAAGATCTCCTCGACCGCCTTGCGGATCTCAATCTTATTCGCGTCGCGGGCGACCTCAAACACATACTTATTGTCGGCCAGGCCCTCCATCGAGCGCTCGGTGATGACCGGCTTCCGGATAATGTCATAAGCGAATTTCATTACGCGTAAACCTCCTCGATCTTAGCCACTGCCGCCTTGTCGATGATGAACTTATCGGCGCTCAGGATGTCATACACGCTCAGGGTGCTGGCAATAACGGTGCGCACATTCGGGATGTTGGCTGCCGATCTGACGACATTCATCCGTACCTCGGGGGTGACGACCAGGCTCTTGGCATCCTGCGCGCCGATGGCCTTCAGGAAACCTGCGAAGTTCTTTGTCTTGATCTCGCCAAGATCCAGACCGTCGATTACAACGATCTCTTCCGCTGCCGCCTTCGCGCTCAGCGCGGAAAGCAACGCCAGCCGGCGGGTCTTCTTGTTGAGCGAATAGTTATAGCTTCTCGGCTTGGGGCCCAGCGCAATGCCGCCGTGGGTCCACTGGGGGGAGC
>CANPPM010000353.1 GCA_947575935.1 uncultured Butyricicoccus sp.
AACCTTGCCTTCAAGCGGAAGGGCAGTCTTTGTGGCTTCCTGTGCCTTATAAAAAGCTTCGCCAAATGTATCTGCGAGGCCAAGAACTTCTCCGGTTGAACGCATCTCAGGTCCCAGTACCGGATCTACCTCGGGAAACATATTAAAGGGGAAAACAGCTTCCTTCACGCCGTAGTGCGTAAATCGACTTTCCCGCAGCGACGGAACAGGGGAGGGAGCGCCGGTCAACCCACCTGTGATGACCTCCGTGGCAAGCTGCACCATTTGAATCGCACAAACCTTAGAAACTAGCGGCACCGTACGTGAGGCGCGCGGATTAGCCTCCAGTACAAAAACCTTATCGCCCTCAATAGCATACTGCATATTCATTAAACCGCAAACGTGCATTTCCTCTGCAATTTTCTTGGTATAATCTTGGATTGTTGCAAGATTTTCTGCAGAAATGTTCAGCGAAGGAAGGATACATGCCGAGTCGCCCGAGTGCACGCCCGCAAGCTCAATATGCTCCATGACCGCAGGTACAAAGGCATGCGTACCATCACAAATTGCATCGGCTTCACATTCCAACGCATGATGCAAAAAGCGGTCGATCAAAATCGGTCGATCTGGGGTAACGCCGACTGCCGCCTGCATATAGCCAATCAAGCTATCCGCATCGTGCACAACCTCCATGCCGCGTCCGCCGAGTACATAGCTGGGACGAACCATAACAGGATAGCCAATTTGTTCAGCGATTTTCAGCGCATCCTCAACTGTAACAGCCATTCCGGCTTCCGGCATCGGAATACCCAACTTATTCATCATCGCACGGAAACGATCACGATCTTCAGCAAGATCAATCACCTCGGGACTGGTTCCAAGAATCCGAACGCCGGCCTTTTCCAGCTCGCCTGCCAGATTCAGCGGAGTCTGCCCTCCAAACTGCGCGATGACGCCGACTGGCTTTTCCTGCTCATAGATTGCTAAAACATCCTCAGCGGTCAACGGCTCAAAATACAGCTTGTCTGAAGTATCATAATCTGTAGATACTGTTTCCGGATTACAATTGACAATAATGGTCGAAAAACCCAACCTTTTCAACGCAAGCGCCGCGTGGACACAGCAATAGTCAAATTCTATTCCCTGTCCGATCCGGTTAGGGCCGCCGCCAAGAATCATGATCTTCGGTTGACCTGAGCGCGCTGAAGCATCAGCATGCCCCAAATCCAGGAAATCTGTTTGCTCCTTGAACGAGCCGGCATGGTAGGTTGAATAATAATATGCGCTATCTTCGGTACCAGAAACGTGTACGCTATCCCACGCCTCAGTCACACCAAGCGCAGTACGCGCCTCCCGAATATCCTGTTCGGAACAATTCAGCAGTTTTGCAATATATCGATCGGCAAAACCATCCTTTTTGGCCTGAATGAACAGCTCATCAGGGAGGACGCTGCCCCGGTAGGCGAGCATAGCTTCTTCTTCCTCTACGAGCTCCTTCATTTGTTGAATAAACCAATGCTTGATATGGGTCAAATCATACAGTTCATCTACAGTAGCACCTTTTCGCAGCGCCTCATACATCAAAAATTGTCGTTCACTGGTTGCAGAGGCCAACATACGCAGCAGCTCGTTTTTACTTTTTTCGTAAAAATCCTTGGCAAAGCCTAAGCCATAACGTCCAATTTCAAGCGAGCGAATGGCCTTCTGAAACGCCTCTTTATACGTCTTGCCAATGCTCATGACTTCTCCAACCGCACGCATTTGCGTGCCGAGTTTGTCCTGAACGCCTTTAAATTTTTCAAATGCCCAGCGCGCAAACTTGATGACTACATAATCACCATCTGGCTTATACCGATCCAGCGTACCGTACTTCCCGCAGGGAATTTCGTCCAATGTCATTCCGGCGGCCAGCATCGCCGAAACCAATGCGATTGGAAAACCAGTTGCTTTGGAGGCCAGCGCTGAAGAACGAGAAGTGCGCGGATTGATTTCAATCACAATATCACGATCCGTCTTCGGGTCATGCGCCCATTGAACGTTTGTCCCACCGATGACCTCAATCGCTTCTACAATCTGATAGCTCTTTTCCTGCAGGCGCTTCTGCACCTTTTCAGAAATGGTCAGCATCGGCGCGGAGCAGAAAGAGTCGCCGGTATGCACGCCAAGCGGATCAATATTTTCAATAAAACAAACGGTAATTAAATTATTCTTCGCATCGCGGACAACCTCAAGCTCAAGCTCTTCCCAACCAAGGATTGATTCCTCGACCAATACCTGTCCAACTAAGCTGGCCTGCAGGCCGCGTGCACAAACCGTTTTCAGCTCTTCCTTGTTATATACCAGGCCTCCGCCAGCTCCACCCATCGTATAGGCGGGGCGGAGAACAACCGGATAACCCAGCTGCTCAGCAATTTTAACGGCGTCATCGACCGAATACGCGACCTCACTGCGCGCCATTTCAATGCCTAAACTGTCCATTGTATGCTTAAATGCGATGCGGTCCTCACCTCGTTCGATCGCATCCACCTGCACACCAATCACCCGAACACCATATTTTTCCAGAACGCCTGCGCTAGCAAGCTCAGCACATAGATTCAGCCCGGACTGTCCGCCAAGATTGGGAAGCACCGCATCCGGACGTTCCTGCTCTATAATTTGGGTCAACCGCTCTACATTCAGCGGTTCGATATACGTAACATCGGCAGTACCAGGGTCGGTCATGATAGTCGCGGGGTTGGAGTTCACCAGCACGATTTCATAGCCGAGCTTTCTAAGCGCTTTACAGGCCTGCGTGCCTGAATAGTCAAATTCGCACGCCTGCCCGATGATAATCGGGCCCGAGCCAATGATGAGTACCTTGTGGATATCTTTTCTGATGCCCATGAATTTCCTCCA
>CANPPM010000354.1 GCA_947575935.1 uncultured Butyricicoccus sp.
GGGAAACCCTCGCGCGGCACCGCACAGCACTGCTCGAGCTCGCAAGAGCCCGATGCCTGGACATCGGCGCGGTTTCTGAAGAGATTGTTTCCGGCGAGACCATTGCAGCGCGCCCGCAGATGCAGCGCCTGCTCGGCGAGGTTGAATCGGGCCGCTGGGAAGGGGTGCTTGTCATGGAGGTCGAACGCCTTGCACGTGGAAACGGCATCGACCAGGGACTCGTATCACAAGCCTTCTCGCTGTCCGGCACCCGGATTGTCACCCCCTACAAAACCTATGACCCGGCCAACGAACTGGACGAGGACTATTTTGAATTCGGGTTGTTCATGTCCCGGCGCGAATACCAGACCATCCGGCGGCGCTTGGTCGCAGGACGCATCGCCTCGGTCAAGGAAGGCAAATACCTGGGCGGCGTCGACCCGTTCGGCTACCGGCGCGTTAAACTGCAGGGCGAAAAGGGCTGGACGCTTGCACCCATCCCGGAACAAGCCGAGGTCGTCCGGCGAATCTACCATTGGTACCTAGAAAGCAGTGGACTGCTGCAGGTTCAAAAGCGGCTGCTTGCCGCGGGATACAAAACCGGTACCGGCTTGGACTGGTCGCAGGCTTCTATTCTGGCCCTGCTTCGCAGCCCTGTCTACTGCGGCGACGTAACATGGGGCCGCCGGAAAAATGAAAAGCAGCTGAAAAACGGGCAGCTCATCAAACGGCGGCGGATTGCCCGCGACTACATCCGGGTACGGGGGCGGCATGCGCCCATCGTCCCTGAGACGCTCTGGCATGCCGTGCAGGAAAAGCTGGACCGGACCCCGGGCGTCCCAATCCCCCGCGACAAGACGATGCGGAACCCCTATCAAGGCATTCTGTACTGTGCCTGCGGGCATAAAATGCAGCTTACAACCTCGACGCGCGCACGAAAGGGGGAGCCGCCGAGACCTTACTACGGGCTTTTCTGCCCCTCGCTCCCATGCCATATGGTCTCATCCCGTCTGCATGTCCTTGACACGGCGATGGAGCGGGCAATGGACGCTTGGCTTTCCGGCTACACAGCCGAACCCCCACAGCCGGAGGGCGAGGCACAGCTGCAGGAGCTGCGCGCCGAGCAAGCCGCTGCAGAGAGCGACATTGAACGGATCGACGGACAGCTCCGGCGGGCCTTTGAATTGGTCGAACAGCAAATTTATACGGCCGAGCAGTTTATTGAGCGCCGTGACGCGCTCACCAGCCGCAGAGCGCGCAGAGAAAACTATCTTCATACATTGGCCGAACGGCTGCGCGCCATCCAGGACGGCAGCGGCCGCTGCGCGCCGCCGCCCCCTCAGCCAGCCGCCGACGCATGTAAAGCGCCCTCCGCCGCGCAGCGGCACGCACTGCTGCAGTCTGTGCTGCTGCGTGCCGAATATGAAAAAACGCCGCCCCCTGGGCAGCGCAAACAATCTGCAGAAATCATTTTAACCCTATTCCCGCGCATACCGATGGCGGAGCCGCATGCAGACGGGTGTATATAACCCCATGGGATCGATTCATACGTCATCAGAAGCACATCCCGCGAGGCGCGGCCCAATGCGCCATAATCATGCGCCTCATACAGCAACCCCGGCTGGTTCGCGGAGGTCTTTGGGGCCAGCGCGGTCATTACCGACAGGCCGGAAGGCGCCAGGTCGTTGGTAAGCCTAGCGATAAACTCGCTATAGGCCCCAGCGTCGCCCTGCGGAATATACTCAAAATCGACGTCGAGGCCCGCATAGCCCCGGCTGATCATCTCGCGCCGCAGGCTCTCCGTCAGCAGCCGCTGCTCCTCCGGGTTGTGGAGCAGCTCGTGCGCCTGCTGGCTGGAAAACTGTCCCTGCGGATTGATGGTGGTCAACACCATCATGGGCTTGACCCCAAATTCCCGGGCCGTTGCAATGATCTCACGATCATTCTGGGTAAGCAGCTGTCCGTCCGGCTGGAAGCCATAGGAGAACACGGAAAGATAGGTCAGATACGGCAGCGTCTTTCGCAGCACCTGGCGGTTGATGTTGGGATAAGCGTAGCCGTTGACGGCCAGTTTTCCAATCTTATCCTGGATGTAGGAGATAATCAGCCCTTGGCCGGGATACAGCCGGTCATTCCCGTTCAGCTGGGGATTATTCTGCCAAAGGGTATTGACGGTCGTGTTGAACCTGACCGCGATATCTCCCAGCGTATCGCCGCGCTGCACGGTATACAGCTGCTTCGGATACTGGATCACAAGCGCCTGCCCCGGGGTCAGCTTTGCCGGGTTGCTCAGTCCATTCTGCATGATGATGCGTTCGGGCGGGACCCGGTGCCCGCGCGCGATGGAATAAACCGAATCCCCTGGCTGTACAACGTATATGGTCATAGGAAATCCACCTTTCGTTTTGACCCATACTATGCGTGCACAGCCTGCGAGGTGCGCGGCCCGCGGTCCCAAAATGCCCCGCATTTCCCAGCCGGCTGCCGGCGGATCTTCAAGAGCGGTCAGACCAGGCTCAACGCGCCAATCACCGCACTGGAACCGATCGCCATCACAATCCCAGCCGTGATAACGCCGGCTGCAATGGAAAGGAACGCCCTTCCGCGCCGCATCTGCAGCAGCGTCGCAATCACAGCCCCCGACCATGCGCCCGTTCCGGGCAGCGGAACCGCGACAAACAGAAAAAGCCCCCAGTGCGCATACTTCGTCACCTGCGCGCTTTTATTCATCAGCTTCCTTTGATACCAGAGGGAAAAGCGGCTCAAAACAGGCAGCTTTTCCAGCCATTTCAGCACCTTCGCCCCGAAAAGCAGCAAAAACGGGATTGGCAAAAGGTTCCCAAGATAGCAGATGGGCAGCACCTGCCCCCAGGACATCCCAAGCCCCAG
>CANPPM010000355.1 GCA_947575935.1 uncultured Butyricicoccus sp.
AAAAGGTTTTGGAGTGCAGCGTAACGCCGTTCCCAGCATATCCAACGGCAAGCGCTGCTGATAATACCGATTGGCCAACAGCCCCCGCAGCACGCCGATAACCGCCAGCGCCCGTGCAAAAACCTCCGAATCACTCCGTTCCTCCAACTCACTGCGCAAATTGGCGCGCAGCCATCCTGCCAAATGCTGCACCTGCCGTTCAGCCGAACTGTGCAGGGAAAGCAGCTCCCCATACAGCTCGCAAATGTTATCATCCAAACCGGCTGCCTGCAGCATGGTTGCAAACATCAGGGCAATCCGCAGCGGCGCATCGGACGCTTCTTCAAAACGACAGCGAATCAGCTCGTCACAGCGGTCGAAAATATCGAAAAACAGCTGCTGAAAAATATCCTCCTTGTTTTCAAAAAAATGATAGATACTCCCAATCATCAAACCGGAATGCTGGACAATTTGACGGATGGTCGTTTTTTTATAGCCTTGTTCCAGGAAAATAGCTTTCGCACTACTCAGAATGCGCTGCCTTGCATCCAGTATCTGCACGCTTCCCGCCCCCTCTTTAACATGTTCAAATCATTATAACATCCGCTTTCCGCTTCTGTCAATCGGAGAATTGTAAAATTTTCGTTTCGCGTTACGAATTTTTCGGCAGCCTGCGCCCCGGCGCGAGCACGCCAAAAAAGCCCCTGGCCACAAAATGGCCAGGGGCTACTGTATACAGTATGCCGTTGGGGCGCCGGCAGCCGCCGCTCAACGGCGCCACTTTTCCACCCCACAAAGCAACGGTCCGCAGACGCCGCTACGAAAGGATCTGATCCAGCGTATCCAACAAGGACTGTATATCGATCGGTTTACTAATATGCCCATTCATTCCACAGCGCAGCGCCTCTTGACGGTCCTCCTCAAAGGCGTTGGCCGTCATAGCCAAGATCGGAATCGACGAGAGCCGCGGATCCTCCAACTGCCGAATGCATTTTGTCGCGGTATAACCATTCATCACCGGCATCTGTACATCCATCAAGACCAGCTGATAATAGCCCGCCCCGGCATGCGACAGCATGTCAACAGCCCGCTGCCCATTTTCCGCAATTTCCAGCTCAAAACCCGCTTCGGTCAGCACTGCTGAGGCAATCTCTTGATTCAGCTCGTTATCTTCAGCCAATAAAATCCGCCCTGTACGCCGCTTTTTCCCAGCCGGCTTCTTCTCGGGACTGCCTTGATTTGCTAGCGAACACAGGCAGCTGCGCAGCTCTGACATAAACAACGGTTTGCTGCAAAATGCTGTAACACCGGCCTCCCGCGCCTCTTCTTCAATATCAGACCAGTCATAGGCTGTCATTACCACGACTGAAATATCCGCGCCGACCTCCTTCCGGATGCGTCGTGTCACCTCAATCCCATTCATGTCGGGCAACAGCCAATCAACGATATACATCCGATATTGGTTGCTGCGCATGACCGCCTGCCGGGTCCGCAGCACCGCTTCCTTGCCGGACAACGTCCACTCGGCGCGCATGCCCATCTGCTCAAGCATCGAGGACACGCTGTCACAAGTATTAAAATCATCGTCAACAACCAACACCCGGCAATCCTGGAACTCTGGGATCTTCTGCGGTTCCCGCGGCCCGGAATGCAGGCGGAACGTAAAACAAACCGTAAATTCCGTACCGGCCCCCTGCTTGCTCTGTACCCCAATTGAACCATGCATCATATCCACGATATTTTTCGTGATCGCCATGCCCAGACCGGTACCCTGGATACCGCTGATGGTAGAATTCCGCTCCCGCTCGAAAGGCTCAAAAATACGGTCTGTAAACTCCGGACTCATACCGATGCCGGTATCCCTGATATGAAATTCATAATTTGCATAGCCCTCCGGGGCGCCCGGTTTCTGCGTAATCAGCAGGCTGACCCGGCCGCCCGGCTCGGTATACTTGACTGAGTTGCTGAGCAGATTCAGCAGCGCCTGATTCAGCCGCAGCTTATCACAATAAATCTCCTCATCCACTACATCCACCGCGTCAATGTCAAGCGACAACTGCTTGGAATGCACATCCGCCTGAATGATGCTGCGCAGGCCGTGCAGGATATCCGGCAGGCTGCACGGAGATTCCTCCAGATGCATTTCTCATGTCCAAAATATCATTGATCAGGCTCAGCAGATGGTTGCCCGAGGTCATAATCTTTTTCAGATAACTTTCCACCTGCTCCTGCTGTTCAATGTGGCTGATTGCAAGTGAGGTAAAGCCCACAATCGCATTCATCGGGGTACGGATATCATGCGACATATTGGAAAGAAATACGCTCTTTGCCTGATTGGCCTGATTGGCCCGAGACAGCGCATCCTCCAGCAACGTCTTTTTCTCCATCTCCCGCCGGGTCTCCGCATCTACGCTTCGAATGCCCAACACAATACAGTGCATGGTTTCCCAAATACCGGCACGCACCGCCTTAATCTGATAATATTCCAACCCGCCGTCAACCGCGGTCCGATAATTAACCGAATACCGCTTTTTCTCCGTCAGTTCAAGGACGATCCGTTCCTGCGAAACCTCATCGCGCAGCTGCTCCTGATCCTCAATATAGACAAACTGCCGAATATATCGCTCCATGATCTCCTCAAATTGCATATCGCGCGTAAAAATATCCTGAAGCGCAGATTCCTGCTGCTCGTCAATCCGCAGAAGAGATCCCTTTCCACTATCCAGGTCAAAAAAGCACACAATGCTGAAATCCATACTCAGTGCATGTACCAACTCAGCCTGACGGCGTTCCCGCTCATTTCGCTCCCGTTTTTCTGCCTGCTTCTGCACAGTCCAATCCAACAGAAACCGCTGATAAAACGATACCCCGTTTTCCTCCATCA
>CANPPM010000356.1 GCA_947575935.1 uncultured Butyricicoccus sp.
GGCCCGTTTTCTTTTCTCTCGCCAGAGAAAAGAAAATGGGGGGTTCGAAAAAGTTAGCTTCGCGTAATGTCGTTGATCCATTTGCGGCTTTTGAGACGCCAGGTGCCCCAGAAGGGTTTGCAGATCGTTTCCGCTTGGAGACTGATGCAGACCAGTATAATCGGAGCGTTCAAAACTAATCCCGTCAGAGCAGTCATCGGAACCGCAATCAGCCACAACGGCAAAATGTCAATTACCGCCGCCATGCGCGCGTCGCCGCCCGCCCGGAGAATTCCCGTGATATTCGTTATATCAAACGCCCGCAGCGGCATCATGACAATATGGACCAAACACATCTTGACGGCAATATCCATCGCCAGACTTTGCAGCTGAAACAGAGGAAACAAATAGGGAATGAAAAAGAATGGCAGCGCAATTGCAAGCCCTAAAGATACGCAGGCCCCAATCAAAATCGAAACCAGCAGCAAACACCAGCTTAAAGAATATACCTCGTCCTGCGACGCCCCTTCGCCAATGCGCTTTCCAACGATCACCGCACGGGCCCCCGCAATGCCAAAACAGGCCACCGTTGCAAACTTATCAACGTTGCCCATAATCGCATGAGCGGCGAGAATGTCCGTGGAAACGGCCATATGCCCCAGAGCCGACACCATCACCGTCGTACCAAGCCCCCAAAGGCTCTCGTTAAGCAGTACCGGAGAGGAATATTTGATGAAACTCCGCACCATCTCTTTGCCCGGCTGAAAGAGCGATTTTGGCCGAAGCGGCACCCGGCGGCAGCGAACGGCATACCCGGCGGTGATCAGAAATTCCACGATGCGGGAAGCCAACGTCGCAACGGCCGCGCCTGTGACGCCTAACGCGGGCGCGCCGAATTTGCCAAAAATGAAAATGTAATTCAAACAGGTGTTGAGAAACATTGAAATGGCAAAGACCGTCAGGCCCATCGCCGGATTTTCGGTGCTGCGCTGCATACCGACATATACGGAACTGGCGGCGTTGAAAATGTAGCTGATGCCGACAATCCGGACGTAAGGCGCACCCAGAAGAATCAGCCGTTCGTTGTTGGTGACAAGCCCCATGACGCCCTCCGGGAACAAAAATAAGGCCAAAGCAAAAATGGAGGCGATGATTACGCCAAAGTAAAAGGCAACCCCCATAGCGCGGTTTACCGCGTCAATGTCGCCCTTGCCCCAATATTGGCTGACTAAAACCGTCAGGCCGCTGATCAGACCGAAAACAACCACCTGCACCAGAAAAATCGGCGAGTTGGCTGCGGTGACGGCGGACAGCTCCTCCTGGCCCAGCAGTCCGACCATAAAGGTGTCTACAAAGCCGAGGGATGTGGTGATTAGATTTTGCAGAATCAAAGGAAGCGCGAGGCGGAACAGCCGCCCATAAAAGCCGCGTGGACGGCGCAGGTATTTCATGTCAGATTCTCCTTATCTGTAAAAAATTCAAATAAGCCTGCATAGGACATACTTACGCAGAGGTCAGGCTGCAGGCCGGGGTATACGTTCCGCAAAGCCCATATGACGTTGGCTTGACGGATGCCCCGGCGCAGACAAGCGCGCTCTAAAGCGCGGATGTCCGCCGGGTTATAGGGTTCGGCCAGTTTGGAAGCGGCGGCGGGGTGGCGGGTTATTCGGAACCACCAGTCTTCGCCGTCAAGTTCTTCCAGGCCCATTTCCCGGCAGAAGCCGGATTTCATGTCTTCGCTGGGCTTGGGGCCTGCGCCTGTTTTCCACAGGCGTAAGGCTTCCTGGTAGGGTTCGTTGTCCCAGTAGCTGTCAAATGCGTCCCAGTCGAAGACTGCAAACCACAGGTGATAGGTTTCGGTTGGCTGGAATGGCAACATAAGATTTACAGCATGGGCATACGGGTGTTGCGGAGGTTCTGAAGGGCTGCGGCACAAGCGTCGATCTCGTCTTCCGTGGTGTCCGGCCCGAAGCTCAAACTGATGACTCCGGAAGAGGTTTTTTTAGGCAGGCGCAAGGCTTTGATCACGTGGCTGGGCTTGCCCTGATGACAGGCGGAACCAGCGGAGATGCAAATCCCTTGGGCGTCAAGGTCGTTTACGATATTTTGGCTGGGCCAGCCCTTGAGAGAGACCGATAAAATGTGAGCCGCGCCGCCTTGCCCGACGGGTTCCAGGTCGGGGATAGCGGACAGTTTTACCAGGGCGTATGCCCGGAGGGCGGTAAGGCGGCGTTGGTCTTCCGGGAGGTTTGCCATACGCAGCTCCGCCGCTTTGGCAAAGCCTGCGATTTGCGCGGTGGCTTCGGTGCCGGCCCGGAAACCGTTTTCCTGTCCGCCGCCCGGCAGAAGGGGCCGGGGATTGCGTACGCGCGGCCCGATGTACAAGGCTCCGATGCCCTTGGGCGCGCCGATTTTATGGCCGGAGACAGCGATGAAGTCGGCCCCGAGGGTTTTGGCGGAGAAGGTGAAAAGACCCTGTACGGCGTCGGTATGCAGCAGGGTTTTCGAGTTGACTGCCGGAAGGTTTTGCGCGATTTCCGCAACGGGGTAGACATTACCCAGCTCGTTGTTGACGAGCATGATGGAGACTAGGGCGGTGTCGGGCCGCACGGCGGAGAGGACTTGCTGCGCGGTGATGGTTCCGTTGGCGTCGGGCTGGAGATAGGTGACTTCATAGCCGTCTTGTACGAGCCATTTGCAGCATTCCAAGACCGCGCTGTGTTCGACGGCTGTGGTGACGATGTGGCGGCCCAGGCGACGGTTTTGCCAGAGCGCGGCGCGAATGGCCCAGTTGTCGCCCTCGGTGCCGCAGGAGGTGAAGAACAGGCGGTCTGGAGGGCAGTCCAGCGCGGCGGCGACGGTCTGCCGCCA
>CANPPM010000357.1 GCA_947575935.1 uncultured Butyricicoccus sp.
CGGTGAAAAGCTGGATAGGCTTGGAGTAAAGTGGCTTTGAGATGCGGAGAGGGACAGGAGTGGAAGCTGGGAAAATTTTTCCTAAATTTTTGAATGGATCCCATCCTGCCGGCCGTATTGTAAGTGAATACAGGTTCTCAGGAATGGCTATCAAAGATAACGGAGGAGCATCATGAAAAAAGCATTTTTAAGCGTTTTCGCAGCGGTTCTTGTGTTGTCATTGGGCACTGCGACCGCGTTTGCCGCAGAGTTTGGGAGCGGACGCAATTTTACAGACGCGGACGGTGACGGGGTGTGCGACCGTGTCAATGGCATGTGCGTTTATGCGGACGCGGATGGGGACGGCGTTTGCAACGTCTGTGGCGCAGACCATAGGAAGTGCCTGACGGAGGACGGGAAGAACTTTGTGGACGCAAACGGCGATGGTGTTTGCGATAACTGCGGCGATTGCCACTGGTGCAGCGGGACCGGGACGGGCTGCTGCGGGAATTTTACCGATGCGAATGGCGATGGCATCTGCGACAACTATAAGCCTGGCCAGGGGCAGGGAAATGGCCGGGGCGGTGGCGGCGGACATGGATGCGGCTCCCAGGGCGGCTGTGGAAACGGTTTCCGGGGTGGGCGCGGCAGGTAACAAAAGGAACCATTATGCGCAGCGAGCAGGAGACCATTAGAGCCATCGAACAGTATTCCGATACCGTCCGGCGGCTCTGTATGATACATTTGAAAAATAACGCGGATACCGAGGACATATTTCAAATTGTTTTTTTGAAATATGTCCTTAGTTCCGTTACTTTTGAAAATGATGAGCATGAGAAGGCCTGGTTTATTCGCGTTACCATCAACGCCTGCAAGGATTTACTGAAAAGCTTTTTTCATAGCCGTATCACATCGTTGGATGAGGTCATGGAGCAGCCGGCAGCGGCAGCCCCGGATTACAGAGAGGTCTGGGAGGCTGTGTTTTCGCTTCCGCAGAAGTATCGGGACGTGGTATACCTCCATTACTTTGAGGATTACACCGCTCCGCAGATCGGCCGCATTTTAGGGAAAAATGTGAATACGGTCTATACGCTCCTGACCCGTTCCAAACAAATGCTGCGGGAAAAGCTGGGGGGTGCATACGAATATGGATCGTAAGTGCAAAGAGATTTTTAGCCAGGTACAGGCGGGGGAAGAATTAAAAAACCGCACCAGGGCATACCTTGCGGAAAAGACCCATGGATATACTGGCGTAAGGATGGGGCGGCGAAGGTATACGGCTTACGCCGCAGTGTGCGCATGTCTCCTGTTTGCGCTGCTGGGAGGAAGGTGGCTTTACTTTACGCCGGTAGCGGAAATCAGCATTGATATCAACCCATCGATCGAATTAAGCGTCAACCGGTTTGAGCAGGTGGTTTCTGTCAACGGGTTTAACGAGGATGGGCGGGCGCTTTCCAATGGGCTGGACGTGAAATACAAAGCTTATACGGATGCCCTGGAACAGATATTGGCGGATGATACGGTGGCGGCGCTGCTGTCTGATAATGAAATTATGGCCATTACAGTCACAGGCACGGACAGCCTGCGGTCTGCGGAGATCCTTTCGGCGGTGGAAGCGTGCACGGCGGGGCATCGAAACACGTATTGTTATTTTGCGCTTTCAGAGGAGGTTGCCGGGGCCCACGGGATGGGGCTTTCCTGCGGAAGATACAGGGCTTTTTTAGAATTGCAGCTCCTCGACCCGGACATTACCCCCGAAGCAGTAGGGGAGATGACCATGCGGGAGATCCGGGAGCTGTTGGACAGCCTCTCGCCTGGCAGCGAGAACGACCCCGCTCTATACGGTCACGGGGAGAATGGGCATCATGGACATGATGGCCATGGAAGGCGATGGAGAAACGGAAGGATGGGGTAAGACGGCGTTGCTGGATAGAGGCGTCCTTACGATCCGCTTGGAAAGGAAGCAGAAATGAATACTCGCGATATGATATTGGATTTGAGCTATACGTTTGGCAATACAGAGCAGCATATTTTTCCAGTTATTCTTTTGGGAAAGCGTGATGTGGTGCTTGTTGATTGCGGTTATCCGGGCTCGCTTTTTATGATAGAAGAACAACTTCGCAGGCATAATATAGAACCAAGCGCCCTTACCAAACTGGTACTGACCCATCAAGACGATGATCATATGGGTGCGGCTGCTGAACTGAAGGAGAAATATCCGGCGGTTCAGGTTCTTGCTTCTCATACAGAAGCGCTGTACATTTCTGGAAGGCGGAAAAACCTCCGGCTTCAACAGGGTGAAACATTGCAGCACCAGCTTCCGGATGAACAGAAAGCTTTTGGCGAACAGTTTTGCGAGAGATACAGAAATCTCCGTCCTGTCCTTCCGGATATTTTGCTCCATGACGCTGACAGATTTGACTGGGGCGGCGGCTGTGAGATTCTTGCCACGCCGGGTCATACGCCGGGACACATTGCCATCCGGTCGTTGGATAATGAATATATGATTACTGGAGATGCTGCGGTTCTTGTGGAAAATGAGTTGGCAATTGCAAATCCAGAATTTTGCCTTGATTTGACGGCGGCAAAAAATTCTCTTGAAAAAATAATACAGTTTCAATGCCGCCATTATATCTGTTATCATGGTGGAATCTTGGAACGGTGACTGCCGATTTGCCGGGTGGTTAGGTGGGTAACTGCCGGTGCGGTTATTCCCCCTGTGGCGCCCCCTTTTCAGATTGGTGTTGCTCAACACCATTTGACGAAATGATTCGTCAAAATATCCAAAGCGAGCAGTTACCCTATACAGAAATGTAACTGCTCGATCAATTGGAAGTTATAGATAAATCCAATATCTGCGCATGATGTGA
>CANPPM010000358.1 GCA_947575935.1 uncultured Butyricicoccus sp.
AATACCATATTGGTATTGCCTACGTCAATTGCCAAAAGCGTATGTTTTCCTTTCCTCTTCCATATTTACGCCTGTAACAGCAATACACTTTACAGAATAATCGGTTCAATTGTAAATCCGTCCGGCTCAATAAATAACCTTCCATAGCTCTTGCGTCCGCCTCGCGGAAGACTGATACTTCCAGGATTAAAAACCATCACGCCATCAATCTGCTCTAAAAATAATCGGTGCGTATGCCCAAACATTGCAAGCTGACAGCCATTCTCTTTTGCACGATATGGCAATTGCCCTGCAGACATCCCATAAACACGCTCACGATGGCCGTGCGTCAAATACATCTCCACCCCGCCAAGCGTCATTACGATAAACATCGGAAAATCACGGTCAAAATCGTTGTTGCCTCGTACAGCATAAATTGGCATGGAAGTATACGCATAAGCGCGGCGCAACTCCCGTACATCTTCTGTATAATCGCCAAGATGGATTACCCCATCTGGCTTTTCACGCTCAATCGCATCATAGATGTCAACAGTGCGGCCATGAGAATCGGAAAAAACCAGTATTTTCATGTTCTCCATTCCTTCCATCTGCAAAATCAGACACACAGGCTACTATACACGAAAATTGCCAGCTTGTAAAGAGCATTTTTCGGTTTTTTCGCGCCTCTCTGTAAGGATGTAAAACATGGACATACACAAATCTGCAGCGCCCCGCATAGAGTGTAACAGATCGAATGACAAACGGAGGGACAAAACCATGATTAATATGAACGCCCTGATTACGCAGCTACAGGCTGCAGGCGGCAGCGCCGAGACAGTCGATCAGCTAATGGCATCGCTGGCCAGCAGCGGCGCACTGAACGGCCAGTTAAGTCCAGAGACCCGCGCAGGCATCGAACGTGCCGCTGCCGCTATGCAGGCCGGTGATTATCATTCCGCAAAAGCCGCCGCCGCACAGCTTATGAATACACCAGACGGTGCCCAGCTGACCAGCACCGTTCTCAGCATGCTTGGTCAGTAAGGAGGTAGATTTCATGGAGCAAAACGCCAACAACATGCTTAGTGAGCTGCTGAACGACCCTGCCAAGCTGCAGGGTGCTCTCAGCGCTGCTTCCAGCCTACTTGGCGGTGGTGCGGGTCAATCCCCCGCGCCGCCGCGTCCTATGCCGCAGCAAAGTCCACCCCCCGCAGCCGTACCAGCCATGTCCCCCCCAATGATGTCTGGTGCGCCCAACAAACGCCCGGGGGCGGCATATGATCCCTCTGCTGAACTAATGCAAAAAGTCATGCCAGTGATCAGCACAATCGCTAGAAGCGGCCAGAACACCGTCAACCGCGACCGTGCCAATCTGCTGCAATCCTTTAAACCTTTTGTAACAGATGGAGTCGGCAATCAATTCGATCATGCAATCCGATTGGTCAGCATTGCGCGAATGGCCAAAAATGCTATGCTGCAGTTAGGCGGCTCTGGTGGAGACAGCACACCTCCGGACGGTACAAAATCGTTGTAAAGGGAGGTATCTTTACATGTATAATCAATATATTCCGTCTCCTCCACGAGAGGAAATACATAATGAACGCCGTGAAGAAGCTGCAGAAGCTATGGCACAACAGCATTCTCATCCCCACCCCCCACAAGCAATCAGCGCTTTTAGCAACCTTTCTCAAGCCCTTGGCGCACGCTTGGGCTCCATTAAATTTGATTCGGACACCCTCATTGCTGTCGCAGTGATCTGGTTCCTTCTCAGCGACGGCGAAGATCTTGATACCGAGTTGCTTCTAATGATCGGTATCTTACTAGTATTGGGCATTTAACGCCTTCGTCAGCAAACAAAACTTACCGCATTCTGCACAGAGAATTCTGTTTTCACTTTGAAGGTATGGACCGTTTAACTGCGTTTTTTATGTCATATCACAAAAAACGATATTTGAACGCGCTGACAAGTTCGCACAGCTCTCTATCATCTTATCAAATACAAAATTCACACTGCGATACTTATTCTTTTCCCCTCAGCAGCGCTGATGCCACATCGGAAAATGATGCAAATTCAGCAATTGTCAATCTTTCTCCGCGAACACGTTCATCCAATCCGATGGCACGGACAAGGCCGACAATCTCGGTCTTGTCCAAACGTCCCCCAAAGGCTGCCGCAGATGCATTGACGAGTGTTTTCCTTCTTTGATTAAACGCCGCACGAACAATTGCGAAAAAAAGTGTTTCATCCTGTGGTTCAACGATCGGTCTTTTTCGAGGCTTCAGATGGAGTACGGCAGAATCAACCTTTGGCTGTGGGAAAAAACACTCTCGCGGAACAGAAAATAAAATTTTCGCATCGGCATAATACTGCACATAAACAGAAAAAGCACTGTACTCAGGCGTACCAGCCGTAGCACAAATTCGTTCTGCAACTTCTTTCTGCACCATAACTGTGATACTATCGAAGATATGGCTGTCAATTAATGCCGCAATGGCCGGAGAAGTAATATAATAAGGCAGATTGGCGCAGGCATGTATCTTCATCCCATCAAACTTTTCGATACAGAGCGCTGGAATATCTATTTTTAAGATATCTTTCTGCAAAATCTCCACGTTTTTCGCTCCTGTCAAGGTCTCTGCCATTACAGGAATAAGCGCTCGGTCAAGCTCAACGGCAACAATTTTTTTCGCTCGTTTGGCAAGCTCTAATGTTAAGCAACCCATACCAGGGCCAACTTCAAGGACCGCATCAGACTCATTTACACCGCATTCGCCTGCTATGCGTTCAGGCACCCACTGTGCTGTCAGAAAATTTTGTCCAAGCGCTTTCGAAAAACGAAAACCATGACGCCCAAGAATGT
>CANPPM010000359.1 GCA_947575935.1 uncultured Butyricicoccus sp.
CGGCAGCCACAACGCAAATCTACGTTCTTTTGCAAATGCAGCATCCCAAATCTGAGCAAGATACTCGACAACAGCCGATAGCTGTGTCTTTTCTTTGAATTCGGGCAATTGCTTTTTTTCCTGCTTAAAGCGATCCATCGCGGCGGCGGGTGCAGTAGCGGGGCCTGTCGTGCCGCTGATTTCATCACACATCTTTATAAATCCCAGCACCTGTGCAACACTGGCCGGATTGTCGGTCAAATCATATCCAGCCTTTTTGACATTTTGCCGCAGGGCCGTCCAAAAACCGAGACTTTCCCCTGTGCTGTCCGGCAGAATACCGGCCTGAGTAGCAACGTCAGTAGCAGCGTCACAGGAGCAGTGATAAAGTGTAGTCAGCCACGCGAGTTTTTCCTGTTCTAGCCGCTTTGCCTTTTGGATATCCCCGGTAACCGCCGGCTGGCCCATGTTATCCCATAAACATACCGTTTCCATGTTTCCCCAGGCAGGGTTATCATGATATGGGGCCCCACTCCATGCAGACTGGAATAATTCGTATATCTCATCATTGCCGACTTGCAGGTATGCCCGACCCGCCTGGGCCAAATACGCTGCATCGGGCTTGTGGAGCACATCGTTGGAATCTTGCCGATCCTGCACTCGAAGGCAGAGCTTGAAGCGAGTGTTGCTCCAAATGTTATCATCTACTGTCCCGCCCGGTTTTTGCGTGGCCAAAATTAAATGAACGCCAAGACTGCGCCCGACCTGCGCCACGCTGATAAGCTCGCGCATGAAGTCAGGCTCATCACGCTTCAGTTCGGCAAATTCGTCGATCACGATAAAAAGATGGGGAATTGGGGCAGTCGTCTCACCGCGCTTCATCATTTTGGTATACTGGTCGATATGATTTACGCCACATTCACCGAACAGCCTTTGACGCCGCCGAATTTCGCTTTTAATGGATACCATCGCACGATGGATTTGATTGCCCGAAAGGTTTGAAATATGTCCTGCCGTATGAGGAAGCCCCGCAAAAAGATTTGCCATACCCCCGCCCTTGAAGTCAATCAGAAAGAATGCCACATCGGTGGGGCTGAAATTGATCGCAAGGGATAGGATATAAGTTTGTAGGGTCTCGCTTTTGCCGGATCCGGTTGTCCCTGCGACCAGGCCATGCGGCCCATGGGCATTTTCGTGGATGTCCAGCTCCAGGGTGCCTCCGCCCGCTTTTTGCCCTATGGGCACCCGCATCGTTTCATACGTGCGGTTTTTTGCCCAGCGATCAGATACATTCAACCTATCCAGTCTATCGGTATGATAGAGCTCAAGGAAAGTGAGCGTGTCCGGGATCTCGCCGCCCGTTTCCACCTCATGAACCTCGAGCCCAGAGATCCTACGCGCAAATGTGTCTGCAGTTTTTTCATCAATGAAATCGAAGGCGATGTGCTCTTGCGTTTTCGCGCCCAGTTCTGTGTTGTAAATGCCGGAGAAGCTGCTGTCATTCTGTATAATATCCACGCAGTCGTTGGGCAATTGATCACAACGATCCGCAAGGAGGATCGTTGTGACACCTAGATCATTGTCGCGCCCCATTAAGTATTTTGCCGCAGGTATCCCCTCTAAAAGGTCCGGTGTAGAAACGAAAACGATATAATATGGTTTCCATTCTTCTTTGCCTTCACCAGATTTATTGTTGTTTTCTGCCCTCAGGCGCAGACTGTTAGCTAAAGAATGGCATACCTCTCTCCGCTCTGCTTCATTCGCAGCAAAATATCGGATCCTGCGGTCAGCGGACCATGTGTGGGGAAGCCAGCGCGCAAATGCCCACATTTCCATGTCGGATTGACTTGCCCCATCGAAGAGAAAAACCATTTTCAAATCCGTATAGCAGATGTTCGCGGCGGCCTGGATTACTATGCTGCGCATGATGGCCATGGTTTGCGTCCAATCGTTCCCAATCAGGCCAACCAAATGCTTTTGCCGCAGATCTATCGCGATGGTCACATCCTTTATGTTCTTGAATTTTGCTGACAGTTCACTGGGCTTGACGGCCAGGCCATCCTCCAGCAAAGAAAATCGCTGCTGTGGGACAACGATAGGACATTGGAACGGCTGCTCTCCCACCCCGAGCCGGAGGTAGAGGAAATCGTCGTGACGAATGTTTCGGTTCCACAGCTCGGCAGTTGTCCGATCATACTGTGCACAGCGGCTCGAGTCCGGATAAATATAGCGGAGGTTTTGGGTGTTGTGCCTGTATTTTTCTGAAAGCTCCTGTTCAATGCGGGCAAGGTATGCTTTGTACTTTTCTGTGCGCATTTGTTCAGCGGCAATCTCTTGTTTTTTCGCATAGTTAAGATTGATCACAGCCCAGATGATACCGATGATAGCGGACAGGGCGGAAATGATGATTCCTGTGTACATATAGGTGTTTGCCTGGGCCCCTGCGCCAAAAACTGTGACACCCATCCCGATTATCATAGGCAACGCCATCGTAAATGAGGGCCCGATCGTGAGAAATAATGGACGCCGAATCGTTTTTTGCGGCTGCGGCGGTGCTTCGATCTCAATCGCTTCATCGTAAAACTTGGGCACATTTCTTGGGCTGCGTCTAAAATATTGTTTGCCGCTCTTGGTTTCAGCAGGCGTGTACACGGCCAAAACTGTCTCTGGGGCAGCGGTCTCTTTCAACGTGCAATGCCATTTGCCGCATTTGGTGCCGACAGATATGACATCTCCAAGCCATATCATTTGTACCCCGAAAAAAGAAATGCAGTCACCATATGACGCGCGAGCAGTTCCTTGGACACGCTTCCCATTGAGAAAAGTGCCGTTGCCGCTCAAATCAGTAACCAGACAA
>CANPPM010000360.1 GCA_947575935.1 uncultured Butyricicoccus sp.
CGCCACGTTGCTGCCGCCCTTCCGCCCCCGGGCGACGATGTAGGGGACATCCGCACAGGAATCGGTTACCAGCGCGACCCGTTGAGCATTCATTAATATTCCCTCAGCTTTCCTCATCGTCATACAGACGGGCATACTTATTTTCAAGCAGGGCATCGTGGCGGATCTTATCTACTTCGTTGCCGAAATAGTCGAACCATTTGCCGCACTGATCGCACTGCCAGGCCGCGGCAGCGTCTTCCTCGTCTCCAAAAATTTCATTGCCGCAGGTACAGGTTAAAACAAACATTTTTTCACTCCTTGCAGCGCTCGCCGTTTCAAGCGCTTGAACTCTGTATGTATGATGATCGATGGGCGAAAAATAATACTGGCAGGCGGAAGCAGTTTCGAATCCATTTAAATAGACGGGATCTTGAGACCGTGTTTGGATGGTTGTTAAACAGACTCTAGGGCGGCGCGAATCGTGCCACGCTGCTCTTATAGTATAGAATAGTATAAAATACCTGCAAAGTCAATCTTTTTCAGTGAATCGTCAGCCTTCTCTTCGGAAAGAAAAAATCCCCTGGCATCATCTGCGGCTGTATAGGCAAACTAACGGCAGAGGTGATGGTGAATGTCTTTTGAACAGATGGACAGCCGTGCGCCGGATTCGGTCCGGCTGGATCCGGAACAGCGTTTGGTGCCGCTTTATGACAGCACCGGAATTGCCCTGTATCCGGTTGCAGAGCGCAAAAAAATGGGGATGCGGGTGCTGTCAAACTTTTGTGAAGAGCACATCATGTAGCGCGGTGTTTTTAGCCTGTGGGGAGCTTGCCGGTGCGTGCGAAGGCCGCGCCGGCAAACCACCTCCGGCAAGGGAAAACGTCTGCAGGCCAGACGCTCTATACGCTCGTATCCTATGAGGAAGGGGGCCGCATCCTGTCTCCAATAGGGGAAGTCTGCAAGCGAGAGCGATACATGCCTGCTGCGAAAAAAAACAGCCCTGACCATCGGGCCAAGGCTTGGAACCTGTATTCAAGGAATGCTTCGAAATACTGTGCCGAATACAGGTTCAGCTTTCATACTTATGTTTGCTGCGACTCGTTTGCCCGCATCTGCTCATCTTCCCGAAGCCAGCGGTAAAATGTGGATTGGGCAACGCCCAGGATCTTTGCGGCCTCACGGCCGGTCACCCGTTTGTCGCGGTACATTTGGCAAATTTTTTGGAACCGTTTTGGCTGCTTTTGGCTTGGCCGTCCAATGGTTTGGCCGGACGCGCGCGCCCGGTCAATCCCGGCACGCTGCCGCTCTTTAAAGTCTTGCTTGTCCTCCTCTGCCGCTTGTTCGATCAGAGAAAGCACTACGTCCCCGATTGCTGTTGTCACAGAAATCCCTGGCGCCAGTTCGTGAGAAAAATCTTTAATGTCTATATTATTTTTGCGGGCATAGTCTGAGATTTTTTCCTCGATGTCCAATTGGTCGTAACGATTCAATACGGTAAAAAGCATCCTCCTCACCCTTTCTTTTCATCTCAAAATCCCGCTACTAAACAAGAAAAAGCAGCCGTTAAAAACCTTTCCAGCAATTCGCACGATTTTGCAGGCTGAAAACCATGTGCTTTTTATTTCTTAGTGTAATCATATCACACTGTTTCGGAAAAGTATACAGCTTTTCAAAAATTTGTACAGTTTTTTCAATAAAATCCGCGAAATTAACTATTTTAGGGAGGAAAACGTTGTTTTTTCTTGTTTCCGGCATTTTCTTCCAGTAAATATTGCTGTAAATTTGTGGCAATCTTATTTATATACCTACCTTTCAACTTATAACAATAAAAATTTCATGAAAAATGACGGATTTTCTGCGCATTCATTTTATAATCTGCCCATTCCTTCCCTTAAAAGGGGAGATTTTACATATTTTTGAGCACTATCAAAAATCAGGGTGTATTTCTGATTGTTTCGGCTTGTGCATCCGATTACACAGACGCGGCTGCGCATGCGGCTGACGGGCTGAGGCGCTCCCCAGCATGGACCGCCCCGTCCCGACGTAGTGTCCTAATGATAACACAAACGAAAGCTTCGAGCAACTGAAATTTACCTTTTTCTCCAAAAACTGCGTTTCTTCAGAAAGGTCGGGACTCTATCTGTTGGGAGGAGCGAAGTTAAATGCTGCTGCCGTGCAGCGTTGCAATCTGCCGTATGGATGCTGCGCGTGTATCATGCTGTGACCATATCAGGTTACGGGATTATCCAGCCTTCAGCTGTAGGCGCAGCCGATCCGCAATCATTGAAATGAATTCGCTGTTTGTGGGCTTGCCTTTGATGCCGGATACGGTATATCCAAAATAGGATTGCAGGGTTTCGAGGTCGCCGCGGTCCCATGCGACCTCAATTGCATGGCGGATTGCACGTTCTACCCGCGAAGAGGTTGTATGGTATTTTTTCGCAATGGATGGATACAGGATCTTGGTGATTGCGCCAACTGCTTCCATATCATGTACTGCCATCATGATGGCGTCGCGCAGGTATTGATAGCCCTTGATATGTGCCGGCACTCCGATTTGGTGGATGACCTCCGTAACACGGATTTCCAACGCCAGTTCCTCGTCCTCAGCTGCCGGCATAGCGGCAGCCTGCCTGCTTTGCTGGAGACGGTCCATCAGTACATCGATTTCGATTGGTTTGCGCATGACATACCGCACGTTCATTTGCGCACAGATTGCATTGGAATTGTCGGATGAAAATGCGCTCAGCACAACGATCCCAATGCCGCTTTCCCGCAGGCGCTGCACAACGGTCAGCCCGTCTACCTCGGGCAGTACGAGGTCAAGCATCAGCAAATCGGG
>CANPPM010000361.1 GCA_947575935.1 uncultured Butyricicoccus sp.
ATTCAAAGATTATGGATTGATGCAAATTCTCATTTTGGAGAAGTTCAGCATTTAGTGAAAAAAGATGAAAATGGAAATATCGGCGGCATATGGGGAGCGATGTCTGATTTCTCGCATTCATTCTATCCATGGGAAGATTTCAGAAAGGGTCTTTACCTTGCCGGAGTAGAATGCCGAGATGACGCGGAAGCTCCAAACGGCTGGATAAAATGGATAATTCCTGGCTATGAATATATTTATGTAGAATGTGAAGAAGATGATACCTTTTCAAACGTAATCAAATACCTGAAAGATCATTCTATTCCGTTGGTGGGGGCGGCTCACGATTTTACTTGTCCACAGACAGGAAAAAATTATATGTTTTTTCCGATTAGGAAGTTATAAATAAAACCGATTTGCGGGGGGATTTCATCTTTTGGGTGAAGTCCTCCTATATGCTTCTCTGGGTTCTGTATGCTCTTGCCGCTGCCCCAGTCCTCGTCCCGACGGTACTTTTGGGTTTTCCTGCTTTTCTGGCAGATAACCAGCCAAATCGCCACGCCCCACGCGATGCCAGCGAGCCGCTCAAAAGGAGCAAGCCCCGGCGCGAAGCCGGCAAAGGCCGGGCCGGGGGCCGCCGCCATCCCCACCAGTTTGCGCGCCAAATCCACTCGCGCCGCTAGACAGTAGGCCCCGCCTTTACTTGTGCCACAACGGGAGAGAACCGCAGCGCAAGCGGCTGTATCGCAGCGGCAGGGCTGGTGCGAGGGTACTTTTGCCGTGATAAAGGAAGCGATAAATCGGAAGTTGCGAAGACGCCCTTTTAACCAACTTTTTTGAAGGATTGAAAACGGTGAAATGCCTTTTAAACAGTGCTTTTTGGGACTTTTCTGCCTATCTGCTTTGGCGGGACCGCCAAAGTTTGAACGGGACAAAGCCGAAAAGAGGACATTAAAGCCGTACTGTTACAATTAGGCGTTGTGGCAGCAGCGGCAGAGCTTTTGAAATGTGATTATGGCAGTATGGGTATTATTTGATAGTTGGAGTTTGCGTTTTCCGTAATAACCGTATTTTGTAGGCGTTAGGCTCCCTTGTTCTATATATGGCAACGACGGGGAATCAGCCGACGGCCTGCATTATGATTGCGGCGCTCTTACTCCTGCTGGATAATGGAACCTAAGGAAAAATAAAGTTAAAATATTTTTTCTATTGGTTATCCGGTTCAGGACACGAATGTATTTTGGGGCATAAAAAAAGTGACCTTGTATCTCACGATGCGGGGTCACTTTTTGCCCTTCAGGAGTTCCTTTCCCTGCGCAAACAACGCAGGAAGAATGATCGTTGACTGATCCGGGAGGAGAAAAGTATGGGATGGGCATGGAACAGGTTCTTTGGCACTGCAAAAAGATATTCTTTGATGACCGCTAAAATCGCGTTCCCCGACATCGCTGCCGGTCCCCTGCTGCATGACTGCGCTCATGGATTTCTACCAGTTTCCGGCGTTCCGTTCTGCAAGCCGCAGTGTGAAGACGATCGGCATAATCAGCGTCCCGCAAAAGAAATTGCTGACGCCCTGGATCAAATCGAAGGGAATGCCCGCGACAATCCATGCAAGCATGCCTTTCATATCCAGTCCAAACAACAGCGCCTGTACCGGTGCATACAATAGCCCGAACGAAAACCCGTGCAGCGCGCAAACGATCATGTAAACGGCGGGCTGCACCTTTTTCGGCAGATCCTGCGGCAGCAGCATAATCACGCCCCAGAGGAGGGCCCAGACATATAAATATGGGATCCACCAGGCGGCAAACCCACTGAAGATACCATTTAATATCACATAAATATAAATGGGGTACAACGCCTTTTTGCGGTAAACAACGGTATAGGCGACCGTCAGCACCCCTAAAAGATGGATATTCGGCAATAGCTCCATCAGCAGCTTGGAGGCAAACATGACTGCCCCCAGCATCCCGAACACCGCCATTTCCCGAATGGTGATCTTCATCCCTGCTCGACCTTGAAAGCATAGCGGTCACCCTCGGTAATCACAGTTGCATCAACGCCCGTTTGTGCATAAACATCATTGATATAAAACGCCCAATAGGAACCGTCTTCGTCGTAATCTGCCGTGATGCCGTTGACAACTTTTACATAAAGGCCGGTGGCGCTTTCCTCTCCGGCGATTACGCCCAGCTCCTTCAGCGCTTCCCCCACCGTTTCTTTGTCGGTATGGATTTCGGCATCGATTTCAGCGCCGTCCGCATCCACGACCGTCAGCGGAAAACAAATATCCCCTGTCCCCAGCACAGCGCCGTCGGTCTGGATTACGGCCCCGGCAGCCGTCGCTTCGCGTTTGCTGGGCTCCTGGCTGCACCCTCCTGTCATTAGCGCTATCGTTACAAACAACGCGGCGCATAGGGATCCTGCGGCCTGTCTTCTTCTGCATTTCATTTGCATCGTGATTCTCCTTTGCGTATGATTTCTGCCCTTGGCCGGAAATCACGGTTTTTTGGGGCAGATGTTTCTACATGGCTCTTTCGACGCGGTGCATGCGTTTGTCGGCCTTCTCAGCGCGCGGCTCCAATGGAGCGGCATTTGGTCATGCGAACGGTCCCTGATACCTTCTGCCGGTGGGCGCATACAAGTTTTTCCCTTATTTGCGTGGATGGACCCTTTAAGAGCACTCCGGTTCGACGGGTACGCTGCGAAGCTTCCGGTCGGAAAAATCGGCCTCAATACGGTTGTACGGCGGACAAGTCAAAAAGAGGCCGTCGTCCCATGGTCCATTTACCAGTGCGGAAAAGTACGTCATGCTGCCTGCTACCTTCCGGAACTGCCAGCCA
>CANPPM010000362.1 GCA_947575935.1 uncultured Butyricicoccus sp.
GAGGCAGGGTGCTTGGTGTAACTGCAACTGCATCTAGCCTGGATGAAGCCATTCAGAAAGCGTATGGAGATGTCCACCGGATTTCGTTTGAAAATGTACATTTCCGCAATGATATTGGTGTAAAGTGAGGGACTTCACATGAAAAAGGAGATGCAGGAACGTATCTTAGGCTGTATGGCCGATGTGCTGAATCAAAATGGTTTTCATGCGGAGCTGCTCCGTCAAGGAGAAGAAAATCCGTTGATGCTGCGCTGTGAGAATCGGGCAATGGGTAAGGTTAAGAAAGATGTTACGATGGAATGCTGCTTTATTCCCATTGCGATGCCGAGCGAGGAAACCGGACTGATGCAGTTTTTTGTGACGCTGTTTGGTGGGATCCCTGAGATGTATGCACCTATGACAAAGCAAGCCTGTGAATATTGCAATGATTTTAGTGCACTGGGCGCCTTTGGTTTTTTTCAAGATGCCGGGCAGATTTATCTCAAACATAATACGCTGTTGGATTCCAGCTTGGATTTTGAAAAGGTCATTACATTTGTTGCCGACAATATTTCGCTGTTGTTCGCATCGGTCAGCCGCTTTATTGATGGATTGGCAACGGTTGGTTTTACTGGGACGCCGCTGCAGGCTGCAATTGATCAGGAACTCTTTCCTCGCCTTGGATAAGCGTCTATATTGACAAAAGTGAAAGGCTGTGGGGAAGGAGAGCGCCGGATGGAAATAATCCATCAGATTCATTGTGGCAGTGTCAACTGTTTTTTAATCAGGAATGGACATACTGCTGTTTTGGTAGATACCGGAAGGCTAAAATATCGGAATTTGATCCTGCGTGCCTGCGAAGATCTACAGGTACGACTGATTCTTTTGACGCATGGACATGTGGACCATGTACAAAACGCAGCCTTTTTGTCACAGGAGCTTCATGCACCCATAGCCATGCATCGTGCGGATGTACCCCTGATTGGGGATAACCGTCGTCAGAAACTTTATACAAAGGGGTTTTTGGGCTGTCTGATGCTTTCCGCAACGAAGCATAGCTTTCGCAAGGATAAAATAGAACCGTTTACTCCAGATATTTTGCTGAGCGATCAAGACTCTTTGTCTGCCTATGGGATTGATGCGCGGATAATTGCTGTGCCAGGACATACACGCGGTTCGATTGGGGTGCTGATTGGGGAGCGTACGCTGGTTGTTGGGGATGCTATGATGAACTTGTTGTGTCTACGTCCTTCGCTGCTGTATAATAACCGTATGTTGATGTTGAGAAGCGTCAAAAAAATTATGGCACATTCGCCAAGTATGCTCTATTTTGGTCACGGGAGACCCGTCCGGCTGCATTTACAGTCCCCAAAAGAGGCTTTAGAAGCAGGTTTTTAAATAATAAATACTTTTGGGCTGATTTTTGAGATGATTCGCTAAAAAAGTAAGCGTAGTTTTGCAAAACGATAGTAATATATTAAGGGGCCGGTGTAGCGTTTGTTACACCGGCCCTTCGTTGATCTTCAATTTGCGCAGAAAGAGTCATTTATAAAAGAAATCGTTCGTCATATGGTTGAATTGTTCTTTTATAAACCATTTTAAGAATGGTCTTTGCATATTGAGATAATAAAATAATAAATAGGAGTGATCCTTGCGATTGGACTGGATAGAAGGGCCCAAACTGCTGTTTGCATATGGATGCCGTTGATAGGGGATAGAACCTATCTAATTTTTTATGTTTACATGTGATGTTTTTTAACAGGCGATATGGAAAGGCGAGAAACAACGAACTAAACTTTTGATATGGATATTTTTTAGATTATGATCCAGTATCATTCCCACAAATATTTTAGAAGATGCAGAATTTTTTGAGAACAATTTTGACCCATTGATAGTTACAAGCTGAGGAGTGATACTAGAAATTCGGGACAGAAGTACAGTTCAGAGGATATCGAGGGAAGCCAGCTTAGCAAAAATATCTTTTTTCCCGAAAAAAGATTGTAGATTGCCGATAATTTTGTTATAATGGATACAATTGAAAATTTACAGAGGGATGTTATGAAAGTAAAACGATGGCTGACAGCCAAGCCCGATTTAAAAATGGCGCGTAGGCTGTCGGAGGCGTGTGGGTATACCCTGCTTGCAGCAGTGACACTTTGCGCCCGCGGTATGACGGTCCCGGAGGAGGCAGAGGCATTTCTGAATCCGTCGGGTTTGCATGATCCACGCCTTCTGACCGATATGGATGTTGCTGTTGATACCATCATGGCAGCGATCCAGGCTAAAAAACGAATTATCGTTTTTGGAGATTATGACGTGGACGGGATTACCGCTACCTGCGTGCTGACCGATTATCTCCGTTCTGTTGGAGCAAATTGCGGGTATTATATTCCTGACAGATTGAATGAAGGATATGGTTTGAATTGTGCGGCGATCGATAGGCTGCATGCAGAAGGGGCAGAGCTGATCATTACGGTGGATTCTGGGATTACCGCTCATGAGGAGGCTGCACATGCCGCGGCGCTTGGTATGCGAATGGTGATTACAGATCATCATGAGTGTCATATAACGCAACCGGAAGCAGAAGCAGTTGTCAATCCTAAACGCCCGGATTCGAAGTATCCTTTTCGGGAACTGGCAGGGGTTGGCGTGGCATTTAAACTGGTAGCTGCCTTGATGGGCAGCCAACAGGCAGCGCTGGAGCGCTATGCCGATCTTGTCGCACTAGGTACGGTGGCCGATGTTATGCCGATTGTCCAGGAAAACCGCGTGATTGTTTCGGAAGGGCTGCGTCGTTTGGCTGAACCGCACAGCCTAGGCTTGGAAATGCT
>CANPPM010000363.1 GCA_947575935.1 uncultured Butyricicoccus sp.
TAAAATATACAGCCTTGTGTTGCCGCAGTATGCGTAGCGCATTCTCGTATAATCCGATACCAATACGGTCAGGCTCACTTTAAGCTGGCTGCGCGTACTGTGCAAAAGCACCTGCTCATTCGCGTACCGGAAATATTCCCGCAGCCGTTTCAGGGACGGTTTTTTCTCAAATGCCGTCAATACGGCTTCTACAGCAAGCTGCGCGCTGTTTTCTTCTGTCTCGTTATCGTAGCTTTCCGCAACCGCAATACAGACATAATTTTCCAACGGCGTATAGGCGACATACGTTTTATCGATCGAATCATATCCCTGTTCGGAGATAAAATCCATAACCAGCTTACTGTTTAAGTTTCTCATAAGCATCCCTCAATGAACAAAATGGCAGCGGTTCTGGCCATTTTCCGATTCTTTTGTTTCACCCCGAGAATCATCCGCTGTGCTTTGTCGTAAGGATGTTCCTTTCCGCACAGATACGCCAGCATTTCTTTTTCACGGAATGCTTCCGATACGCCGCGTGTAATCATCCCCGCCGTCATCCCTCCCGCAAAATCCACAGTTCCGCTTCTGGTTTTGAGCAAACGGTAATTACTGCCGTCATACAAAAATACCTGGTTGCTGCCGACGGAATAATAAAACATTTCCCTAAGAAAATAATTTCGCGCATATCCCGCAGGATCTTCGCCGCAGCACGCTCAAATAAACCGCGGCTTTTATTTTTCCTTGTATTTTTTGATATTCCTGCATACAAGCCTCGACCGCAAGAACCGCGCATCTTCTGCCGTTTGGATGGTCCGCTGTTCCATCCGCAAGGACCGCCAGACATCCTTTGTCAGAACAAGCCGAAGCGAAATAACTGCTCTGTATCTGGTAGGAACCTATGGATTGGGCATTTCCAATCTTATATGCTTCCCGCACGTCTATTCATTCTCTTTCCAGTGAAATACAAATCCATCATTCTCCCCGCATAACGGCACAAAAATAAACACACTTTGTCCAATCTTGATTCGATCCCCCGCCTCTAGCATACGCGGTTCGTATACCGCGTCCCAATGGTCTTCCTCATCCAGGATATAGACAAGCCCCTGGGAATCTCCCGGCAGCAGCACCGTCCTGTTTTTTTCCGGATCATACACAATAACCGCATGGTTTCTCTGGCTGACTGTGTGGTCCCCGATAATCCGGATCTCCATATCCCCGGCACGTCCGATAAAATTCTTTTCCGCAATCACGCGGTAATCCCTGCCCCGGGACGGACCCTCTAAACACACAAGCCACCCCGTTACCGGCTTTAACACTTCCAGATCATTCAAATATACAACATCGCTGTATTTTCCAAGAGGATCTTCCTGCTTGCTGCTGTTTTTATTTACCGCGGTATTACAGTATGGACATACCGTTCCATATTTTTTCTCGCTAAATAAATGTCCGTTTTCACAGCGAATCAGACCCATGTTATTCCCTCCCGCTATTTTTCGCCCCAATCAACATTTCATTCCCTGATTACGATTTTACATGTATCCATGTAAATGACATCTTCCGCAGCCAATGGGTAAGGCATTCCTTCTTTCAGCCTGTAAATTATATTTTCGCACCCTTTTTTCAGTCCGACCGGACGGCCGAAAGAAAGCACTTCAAAATACCAGCGGCCCTTAACCAGATTGCATACCCCATACAGATATCTGTCCGAATCCGGATTGTGTATGCTTTCTATAAAAACATCCTTTCCGTTCTTTGCGCCCGTTATAAGAAACGAATGCCGATCCCGCAGCGCTACCTCCCGCTTCACTTGCCCTTCACTATTCACCAGCAGCAGCGCTGCAAAAGGCGACGTAAGGCCTCGTTTTTTCTGCTGCCAAAAAAGAAAGATCAAAACGGCAAAAATACAGGCTGCAAAAAATACAGACTGTATCAGAAACAGGCAGGCAAAATCTTTCCATGGCTCCTCTTTGGCAGACGGTATCATATCATAATATAAATAAGAACTCTGTATCAGCAGATAGACAAAAATCACTGCCAAAACACATCTGCCGGCGATCTGGTTTCTTTTCATAAATTCTCCCATGTATGCCCACAAGCAATCAGATGCCCCATATGACGCAAGATAACAACGCTCGTGAGTCGGCGTTATTTGGTAAATTTTCGTATGCACAAGTATATTTTGAGAAAGGCGTACAAAAACTGCACGCCTTTTTCATTCCGTTACTCAATCACTACGCCGTCAATTCTGTCTTTTTTCTGTTTTACAATAAGCGTAAATTCCCCGTCCGTCTTCGTAAATTTTTCGTCATAAGACACTACAAACGCATGGGAAAATTCGTATTTTCTCGGCGCTGTCGCATGCTGGTATTCTACGGTTACTTTCTTGTACGCATCTGCGCTTTCCGGTTTTACCAAAGCCCAGGTCGCCATACTCTTTGCGGCATCACGCATAAACAGCTTATCCGCGTCAAACGAAACTTTTCCGTGAATAACCAGTTCCGCTTCAATGTCAGAAGACCTTGCAAAAGAATCTTCCGGGATTTTAGAGCTGAAAGCGACATCGATAATCTCCTCGCTCAGCTCAGTTACGTCGGCAATCACAATTTTGTACGCCATAAATAAACCTCCTTTTTTATGATAGTTCTATTAACAGACGGCCCGCGTCTATTAATCTGTATTGATCTGAAGCTCCATATTTTCCGAAACCCCTGCAAAGTTAATTTCGATATTATAGGTCGTATCATTGCAGTCGCCTTTTTCTATACCGTCCCCTTCGCGCAGAATCGAATTGGCATAATTGGGCGAAAGCTGCCACTCCTTGACTTTT
>CANPPM010000364.1 GCA_947575935.1 uncultured Butyricicoccus sp.
GCGGGCCCTTTGGCTCGCCGGAAACCAGCAGGTTTCCGGCGGCGCGGTGTTTGCGCGGCGCGCCTCCATCCCGGGAATCGCGCCAGGAGCCGCACACGAACGCAGATGCAAAACATGCTGCGGTGCGCGGGTGTTTCATTGCCGGCAAGGGGGGCGGGATTGCTGGCGTTCATTCGGGGGGAAGCCCCGCTTGCGGGGCGGCCTCCGCAGGATTGTCCTCCCCTGCTTCGGCTGCGCCCGGTAGATGTTCCAGGCTGCGCTTGGCCTTTTCCCGGTCTGATTTGCGATATTTGAGCGGTGTGATGCCGAATTTGTTTTTAAATGCCTTGGTGAATACCTGCGGATCCTGATAGCCGCAGTTCAGCGCGATTGCGGATACTGGGGCGTCGGTCAGCGTCAGCTCCTCTTTTGCGCGGGTCAGGCGGAACAGCGTCAGATATTCCTGCGGGGACATGTGCAGCACCTTTTGAAAAAGTGCGAATAAGTAGCTCCGGTGCAGGGCTACATAGCGCGCGACATCATTTACCGTAATGCCGTCCGCGTAATTGTTCCGGATAAATTCGACCGCTTTGTGCACATACAAGTTTTCCCGATCGGTCTGGCTGAGGCGGTTGTATTTGCTGTCCATGCCTTCCAGAAGCTGGGCGAAAAATGCGCACAGCAACGACTGTAGGATGAAATCTGTCTGTGCGTTCATATTGTTGTGGCACAGCATTTCCTCCACCAGTTCTTTCAGCCGGCCCCGTTCGTCGCGGCATCGGAAGATCAGCCGCTCACTGTCCAGCCCGATGATGCGCAGGCAGCTTTCTGCGCTGCTTCCGTCGAAACCGATCCAAAGATAGCTCCAAGGCTCCTGGGCGTCTGCCTGGTAAAAGGTCTGCTTATTGGGTTCGATCAGAAACCCTTCGCCCGCTCCCAACGCGTAGGTTGCGCCGTTAATCTGAAAGATCCCTCTGCCTTCTATAATGTAGTGCAGCAGGTAGTTCGGCCGGACTGCCGGGCCGTAGCTGTGCAGCGGCTTGCAGCGGGCGTACCCGCAATAGCACAGATAGAGATCCTGAAAGGTCTGATACTGCTGCCGGAGATGCAGGACGTAGCTTTCTTCCATCGGTTCAGCACTCCTTTTCGTTTTGTAAGCGGTGGTTTTCCATCTTATACGCGTTTTTAAGCGCCTGGGGCCGGCCGTTGTTATCAGCATATCACAAAGCACGTTAAAATGCAACTGCCGCGGCACGTGCGGAGACGCCTGTTTGGGAAGACGGGTCTGACAGGCGCCAAGTCTGACAAAAAAATGATGGGCTATTTGTTGCTTTCGCGCAAAATATGTTTGATTGGGGAAATTCTGGTTGACGAATGGTGAATTTTATGGTATATTTGCAGGGTAGTAGGAAAAGAAAAAACGGGAATTCCCCAAAAGATGTCAGTTATTTCACCAAACCCTTTGGGAGGGGCATTTGCGCTTTTTCCAAGAGCCTGCAGGCTGCAGGCCCAAGTCATCGCGCCGGTTTTGCCGGTTCTGCGGCCATGTCCAAAGCGGATGTGCTGCAGGCAAATATGATTCATCAAAAAGGAGACTTGAACATGGATTTCAAACTGACCCGTGAGCAGGAACTAGTCCGCAAAACGGTGAAGGACTTCACCGAAAACGAAGTCAAGCCGATTGCGGCCGAGACCGACCTGACGTGCGAGTATCCCCGCGCGAACATTGAAAAGCTGTTTGACATGGGCGTCATGGGTATGATCGTGCCTAAGCAGTACGGCGGTGCAGGCGCAGATGACCTGTGCGGTTCGCTCGCAATTGAGGAACTCTCCAAACAGTGCGCTTCCACCGGCGACATTGTTGCTACCCATAACGGCCTCTGCTGCGGTCCCATTATCCAGCATGGCACCGAGGAGCAGAAGCAGAAGTATCTGCGCATGCTGACCGAGGGGCATAAAGTCGGCGCGTTTGCACTGACCGAGCCGGACGCAGGTTCGGACGCCTCCAAGGGCAAGTGCACCGCTGTGCTGGAGGGCGACCACTATGTGCTCAACGGTTCTAAGATCTTTATCACCAACGGCTATGTCGCTGAGGTGTTCGTTGTATTTGCCATGACCAATCCGGCGCTGGGGACGAAGGGGATTTCTGCGTTTATCGTAGAGAGCTCGTTCCCGGGCTTCTCGGTTGGTAAGCATGAGAAGAAGATGGGCCTGCACGGTTCCCCCACGGCCGAAATCGTCTTTACCGACTGTATCGTACCCAAGGAGAATTTGCTTGGCAAGGAGGGCCGCGGCTTCCCAATTGCCATGCAGACGCTGGACGGCGGCCGTATCGGCATTGCGGCCCAAGCGCTCGGCATTGCAGAGGGCGCGATGAATGAGGCTGTTGAGTTTGCCAAGAGCCGGGTGCAGTTTGGCCGCTCGATTTCCAAGTTCCAGAACAGCCAGTTTGTCTTCGCTGATATGCATGTAGCGATTGAGGCTGCGCGTTTGCTGACCTATAAAGCCGCAATCCTGAAGAGCGCGGGCGAGCGTTTTACGCTGGATGCTGCGACCGCCAAGCTGTTTGCATCCGAGGCGGCTATGAACATCACCACCAAAGCCGTTCAGATGTGCGGCGGATATGGCTATACGCAGGATTACCCGGTCGAGCGCATGATGCGTGACGCCAAGATCACCGAAATCTATGAGGGTACGTCTGAGATTCAGCGCGTAGTTATTTCCGGCAACATTCTTGGCAAGTAAGGAGGCTATTTCGATCATGAAAGTTATCGTATGTGTAAAGCAGGTTCCCGACACCTCCGGCAAGGTGGCCG
>CANPPM010000365.1 GCA_947575935.1 uncultured Butyricicoccus sp.
TCTGGCGTCAAAATCCCTCGCCGCTGGTCATGCCTTCAAGTTTTACAAGGCCAAAAATATTTATCAATTATCCGGATATGATCTGTTCTACTCCGGCAAGCGCATCTTCCACGAGTTCGTCGACCGGAAGGTAGGATTCCGCTTCCAACACCCGTTCCAGATTTGGGCGGATGTTCGGGTGCTTGGGGGTAAAGACTGTGCAACAGTCTTCATAGGGAAGGATTGAAGTTTCAAAAGTGTCAATTTTGCGCGCAATTTTTACAATTTCCTCCTTGTCCATTCCAATCAAAGGCCGGAACACTGGCAGTTTGCAGACTTCTCCCGTTACGGCCATGGCCGGCATGGTCTGGCTGGCAACTTGCCCAAGGCTTTCACCGGTGATGAGGCCGCCGCAGCCATATGACGCGGCCAGACGGTCGGAAAGCCGCATCATAAACCGCCGCATGATAATGGTAAACAATTCTTCGCGGCAGTTGTCACGAATGGCTTCCTGAATTTTGGTAAACGGTACGACCAGGACCGGCATGCGCCCGACATAGCGCGTCAGGATGCCGGCGAGTGCGAGTACCTTTTCTCGGGCGCGTTCTGAGGTATATGGATAGCTGAAAAAATGGATGCCAACCAGCTCAAGCCCGCGTTTGGCCATCATATAGCCTGCGACTGGGGAGTCAATGCCGCCCGAAAGCAGCAACGCCGCGCGTCCGTTTGCGCCGACTGGCATGCCGCCTGCACCTGGCGCCGGTCCTGCGTGGACAAAGGCGTATTGTTCGCGGATCTCGACATGGATGGTCAGCTCGGGGTGATGCATCTCCGGTTTCAGATGGGGGTGTCGCTGGTGCAACTCGCCGCCGATATGTTGAGAGACGCCAATCGAGGTAAGGGGGAACTTTTTATCGGCCCGCTTCGTTTCTACTTTAAAGGAATGTGCGGACGCAATCTCTTCCTCGAGATAATATTCGGCCGTTTTCAGGATGGCGTTGAGAGATTTTTCGCAAACCGAGGCCCGACAGATAGAGGCCAGACCAAACACGCGGCGCACTTCCTCGAGCACAGCGTCTGCGTCTGCGCCGTCAGGGATTTCAACGAACAGTACTGACTGGCGCAGGGATACCGGACAGTCGGCCACACGGCGTACCCGCCGGCGGAGATTGGCAACCAGGCGGTTTTCGAACGTTTTGCGGTTAAGGCCCTTCAATACGATTTCCCCGCATTTGCATAATAATACTTCCTGCATAAAATAAACCTCTTTATCTTCTTTTCAGCATTGCAGCAGCTTTTTCAAGTCCGGTCAGCAGTGCTTCCACATCCTCGATGGCGTTAAACGGCGAAAAAGAGACACGTATGGCGCTGTCGATGCGCGCCTTGTCCAGTTTCATTGCACGGAGTACATGGCTTTCTTTCCCTTTTGAGCAGGCTGAACCGGCTGAAACATAGATTTCGTCCCCTTCCAAAATGCGAAGTACAACCTCGCTTTTGCAGCCGGGCAGTGATAGGCTGATCACATGCGGCACATCCCCAGCGCCGTTGATCAGCGCCCACGGAAGACGCGCCTGCAGTCCGGCAAGCAGGGCTTGTTTTAGGGTTTCAACATGCTGGACGTCACGCGCAAAACTGGATGCGCGTATTTCACAGGCAGTGCCAAAGGCTGCGATATTGGGCAGTGCCTCCGTGCCGGAACGCAAGCCGTTTTCCTGTCCGCCGCCGTGCAGCAGCGGGGAGAGGTGCAGTCCCTTTTTCAAATACAGTGCGCCTATGCCTTTAGGGGCGCCGATTTTGTGCCCGCTGATGCTCATCAGGTCGCAGGACCACTTGGAAGGGGTTAGTGGTACGCGGAAGAACCCTTGTACCGCATCAATATGGAACAGCGCCTCTGGGCAGCGGCGCTTGAGCGCGCGCCCGCATTCGTCCACCGGAAGCCGCGCGCCTGTCTCGTTATTAATCAGCATTATGCTTGCAAGAATGGTGTCGTCACGCAGGGCGGCGGCAAAGCGACCGGCTGAGATGTGTCCGGCTTCATCCGGCTGCAGATAAGTGATATCGAATCCCTCTTGCCCAAGACGTTTGCAGCAGGAAAGGGTCGCGGCGTGCTCAATCGCTGTTGTGAGGATGTGCCCTTTCCGCTTGCGCCGTGCTGCACCGAAAAGAGCCATGTTGGTACTTTCCGTACCGCAGGAGGTGAAAAGGATTTCTCCAGGCGCGGCATGAAGCGCATTGGCAACGGCTTTCCGGCTTTCTTCTAAAATATGTGCAGCTGCAATCCCCATTTTGTGTTGGCTGGAGGGGTTGCCGAAGTCGGCCGTCATGACGGAGAAGGCGCGTTCGGCTGCCTCGCGAAGCACAGGGGTTGTTGCAGAATTATCGAGATAGTGCACGGAGATTCCTCCTTTTGGGTGTGCTGACGAGGGTCAAGCGTGCGCCGGTCCGCACACGCATGTTGATTTCGCCATATTTTGCATAGATACGGTTTCTATTATATGTTACCGTCCGCGCAATTGCAAGGATTTTCCGAGCTGGTCAAAGCAGGTTACGGAAATTTTCCGTATGACTGGAAATTTAGTCCGGTTTGGAGTATACTAGATACAACCACCAGTAAAGAAGAGGAATGCATATGAAAATCATGGTCATTGACGGCAACAGTATTTTAAATCGCGCCTTTTACGGCATTAAGTTGCTGTCCAACCACGAAGGGCTGTTTACCAATGCTATTTATGGCTTTTTATCCACATACTTTCGGC
>CANPPM010000366.1 GCA_947575935.1 uncultured Butyricicoccus sp.
TGTTTACCGTACAGGAGGAGGTCGGTCTGCGTGGCGCAGGCCCGGCGGCTTACGGGATTCTGCCGGACTACGCCATTGCGGTCGATGTGACAGATACCGGCGACTTGCCCGAGCATAAGTTCCCGATGGCGTGCCACATGGGGGCGGGCGCTGCCGTGAAGGTTATGGATCGTTCGGTTATCTGTGCGGCTGAAGTGCGGTCGGCGCTGGAGCAGGCGGCGCAATCGCTTGGCCTGCCTGCACAACGGGAGATTCTGCAGTTTGGCGGCACAGATACTGCGGCGCTGCAGCGGACAGGGACGGGCGTCCGGGCGGGCGCGCTGTCTATCCCGGCCCGTTATCTCCATTCTCCGAGTGAGATGTGCGCGGCAAAGGACGTTGAGGACGCTGCTGCGATTCTGGCGCGGACGATGCAGATGTTGTAATATGACAGCTTTTATAGATCCTCGCGAAGCTCCCCGGCGAGTTTCGCGAGGGCTTTTTTTTCAATGCGGGAGATATACGAGCGGGAGATTCCCAATTTTTTTGCAATTTCGCGTTGGGTAACCGCTTCGCCGCCGTACAAGCCATAACGGGCGATAATAATCTCTCGCTCGCGGTTGTCAAGCAGGCGGTCGATGCTTTCATAGACGCGTTTGTAGTGGTCGTTGTCGTCGATGCGTTCAAGGTCGCGGTCCTCGCAGCTGATGGTGTCGAGCAGCGCCAGCGAGCCGCCCTCCCCGTCGCCGTCCAGCGTCTCGTTCAGTGAGATGTCGCCCGCAGATTTGCGCAGAGAGCGGAAGTACATCAGGATTTCGTTTTCGATGCAGCGCGCCGCGTAAGTTGCCAGCCTCGCATTTTTTTCGGGTTTAAAGGTGCTGACCGCCTTGATCAGCCCGATCGTGCCGATGGAAATCAGGTCATCCTGGTCGGCGGGGTCGGAATAATACTTTTTGACGATGTGCGCGACGAGACGAAGGTTGTGCTCGACCAGCGTATTGCGCGCAGCTTGGTCCCCGGCATGGAATTTTTCAAGATATTCGGCCTCCTCCTGTGCGGCAAGCGGTTTGGGGAACGCGCCGCCGCTGCCCTGAACCCGCAGGATAAAGTAGGAGGCATGCATCAAAAGAAGCGGTAAAAGGGAAAGGAACATGTTAGACACCTCCGGTTCTGGATTCTATAAGGTATATGTATGAGGAGCCGGAAAAAGAACGGTGGGCAGAATGTTTGCGCCAGGGCGTTTCCTGCGCCTGAACGGGAAAGGTAGAGGGGCGGCTCTTGCCAGAAATCTCCTGCTATGCTATAATCATAGGGAAAAATCCTGATGAAAGAAAGGCTGCCATTATGTTGACCGATATTGAAATCGCGCAGAGCTGTACCCTGCGCCCCATTACGGAGATTGCGGCGGCGGCCGGGATCTCTCCGGACGAATTGGAATTATACGGACGCTATAAGGCAAAGATTTCCCGCGAGGCAGTGCGCCGCCGCCTTGCCGAGGGACGGGACGGCAAGCTGATTCTGGTCACGGCCATCAATCCGACCCCTGCAGGCGAGGGAAAGACCACTACCACCGTCGGCCTTGGACAGGCAATGGCGCGGTTGGGCAAAAATGCGATGATTGCCCTTCGTGAGCCTTCTCTTGGCCCGGTATTTGGCATCAAAGGCGGTGCGGCCGGCGGCGGATATGCGCAGGTTGTCCCGATGGAGGACATCAATCTGCATTTTACCGGCGATATGCACGCGATCACTGCGGCGAATAATCTGCTCTGCGCCATGCTGGACAATCACCTGCTGCTGGTAAATGCGCTGGGTTTTGATCCGCGCGGGGTGGTCTTTCCGCGTGTGCTGTATATGAACGACCGCGCCCTGCGCAATATCACGATTGGGTTGGGCGGCAAGGCCAATGGGATCCCCAGGGAAGAGCATTTTATGATTACCGTGGCCTCTGAGGTAATGGCGATTCTGTGCCTGGCGCGGGATTTTACCGATCTGCGCGCACGGCTGGGGCGCATTTTGGTTGCGTATACCTATGATGGGCATCCGGTATATGCCAGCAATTTGCATGCGGATGGCGCGATGGCGGTGCTGCTGAAGGACGCCTTGCAGCCCAACCTGGTGCAGACGCTGGAGGGGACGCCCTGCCTGATGCACGGCGGACCGTTCGCAAATATCGCCCATGGCTGCAACAGCGTACAGGCGACCCGGCTTGCGCTGCGGCTGTCCGATTATGCGGTTACGGAAGCTGGGTTTGGCGCGGATCTTGGCGCCGAGAAGTTTATGGACATCAAGTGCCGTATGTCAGGGCTTGCGCCCGATTGTGTGGTGTTGGTGGCGACCGTCCGCGCGCTGAAATACAATGGCGGCGCCGCCAGGGCCGAGCTGAACACACCCGACCTGGCGGCGCTGCGGCGGGGGATTGTCAATCTCGGGGCGCACATGGAAAACCTGAAAAAATACGGGGCGCCGGTTGTAGTTGCAATTAATGCATTTCCAAGCGATACGGTAGAGGAGATGGATGCAATTCGCGCATACTGTGCCGGAAAAGGGGTGCGATGCGCGCTCAGCGAGGTTTTTGCGAAGGGCGGCGCAGGCGGTACGGAGTTGGCGCAGGCGGTGCTGGACACACTGGAGACCGAGTCTGCACAATTCCGCCTGCTTTATCCGGATGATATGCCATTGGCGGATAAGATTCAAACGATTGCAACACAAATCTATGGGGCGGCCGCGGTCAATATCCTGCCG
>CANPPM010000367.1 GCA_947575935.1 uncultured Butyricicoccus sp.
GGCGGAAAAAGGACCGTTGTTTGGGCGTATTGATATTTTTCAAACAAGCCCTAGACCCATTTGCCGAAGTTTTAAATTAAAACTTATATACTTTTCACTTCTTAGGAGGAAACAAAAATGGTTAAGATGTACTATGATTCTGACTGCAACCTGTCCCTGCTGGACGGAAAGACGGTTGCCATCATCGGTTTCGGCTCGCAGGGGCACGCACATGCGATGAATCTGAAAGATTCTGGCGTCCATGTAGTTGTCGGCCTGCGCCCCGGTTCCCGTCACGCTGAAAAGGCCGCGGCATACGGGCTGGAAGTGCTTTCCCCCGCCGAGGCCGCAGCAAAGGGCGACATCATCATGATGCTGGTACCCGATGAAAAGCAGGCGGACATCTATAAAGATGTCATCGAGCCCAATCTGAAGCCCGGCAATACCCTAGCCTTTGCGCATGGCTTTAACATCCATTTCAAGCAGATCATCCCGCCCGCAGATGTAGATGTTATCATGATCGCCCCCAAGGGTCCCGGCCATACCGTCCGTTCACAGTTTGTTGAGGGCGCAGGCGTCCCCGATCTGGTCTGCGTGCATCAGGATGCAACCGGCAAGGCCATGGATACCGCATTGGCTTATGCTGCAGGGATCGGCGGCGGCCGCGCCGGCATCCTGGAATCCACGTTCCGCGCCGAGACCGAAACCGATCTGTTCGGCGAACAGGCCGTCCTTTGCGGCGGTGTGTGCGAACTGATGAAGGCTGGGTTTGAAACGCTGGTGGAAGCCGGATATGCACCCGAAAACGCATACTTTGAGTGCGTCCATGAGATGAAGCTGATTGTTGACCTGATCAATGAGGGCGGCTTTGCCAAGATGCGGTATTCGATCTCTGACACTGCCGAGTACGGCGACTACCGCACTGGCAAACGCATCATCACAGAAGAAACCCGCAAGGAGATGAAGAAGATCCTGCGTGAAATCCAGGACGGCACCTTTGCCTCTGAATGGATTCAGGAGAACCGTGCGGGCGGCCGCGCGCGTTTCCTCGCAACCCGCCAGGTCGAAGCAGAAAGCGAGCTGGAGGAAACTGGCAAGCGTCTGCGCGGGCTGATGAGCTGGCTGAAAAAGTAAATCTCCGTTCTTGCTGCAAAGGCTGCACCGGCGCCCCCACAGGGCGCGCCGGCTGCGCCTAAGCCGCCAAACACCGGATTTCAGCGTGGGAGAGCAGGTGTTCTCCCCTGCTTTTTTGAAGGCGCTTCCATACCAGAAGGCAGAAGCGTCCTCAAAAAAGCAAACCGCCCGGACTGCCTGTGCAAATGGCTTCTGGACAAACAGGCCTGTGGTAAAACGCTTCAGAATCCAGCGACACAGAGGCTGGCGCCGGCATGATCTTTTTCCAAAGGGAAATGCCCCTGCAAACCGGCAGACAGCATTGCCCCCAGAAACAAACTTTTGACTTTCTATACAAAAGGAGGGACTTTTATGCCCAGAAGAAGTGATAATATCGTCAAGGGCCCCGAACGTATGCCTAACCGTTCTCTGCTGCGTGCCTGCGGCTATACCGATGAGGAACTTGCCCGCCCGATGATCGGCGTGGTCTCCGCCTACAGCGAGATTATCCCAGGACACATCAACCTCGACAAGATCGCAAATGCAGTCAAGGCCGGGGTCAGCATGGCGGGCGGCACGCCGGTGCTCGTCCCCGCAATCGGCGTGTGCGACGGCATTGCAATGGGCCACATCGGTATGAAATACTCGCTCGCCTCCCGTGAGCTAATTGCCGACTCGGTTGAGACCCTGGCCAACGCCCATCAGCTGGATGGCCTGGTACTCATCCCAAACTGTGACAAGATCGTCCCCGGAATGCTGATGGCCGCAGCCCGGCTAAACATCCCATCCATCCTGGTTTCAGGCGGACCGATGCTGGCAGGCCATTTCGGCGGCGAAGAAATATCGCTTTCCAAAACCTTCGAAGCGGTCGGGGCATACAAGGCCGGCATGATGGACGACGCCACCTTTTATGAGGCGGAATGCAATTCCTGCCCAGGCTGCGGCTCGTGCGCAGGCATGTACACCGCAAACTCTATGAACTGCCTATCCGAGGCCATCGGCATGGCGCTGCCCGGCAACGGAACCACCCCGGCGGTCGCCGCCGCCCGGATCCATCTGGCCAAACACGCCGGCATGAAGATTATGGAGCTCATTGAAAAAGACATCAAGCCACGCGACATCCTAACCCCTGCAGCTTTCAGAAACGCGCTGACCTGTGAAATGGCCCTTGGCTGCTCGACCAACTCGGTGCTGCATCTGCTGGCGCTTGCGCACGAGGCTGAGGTTCCGCTTGCGCTGTCAGTCATCAACGAACTATCTGCTAAAATTCCGAATCTGTGCCACCTTGCCCCTGCGGGCGATCACCATATTGAGCAGCTGTATGCGGCAGGCGGTATCCCAGCGGTCATGAGCGAACTGGTCAAATGTGATTTCCTCGACTTGAGCCTGATTACCGCAACCGGAAAAACCGTCGGTGAAAACCTACAAGGCGTGACCAATAAAAATCCAGAGGTCATCCGGCCGATCGACCGGCCCTATTCTGAAAACGGCGGCATCGCCGTTCTCTGGGGAAATCTGGCACAGGAAGGCTGCGTCGTAAAACGTTCCGCAGTCGCACCGGAAATGATGGTACATGAAGGTCCTGCCCGCGTCTATGACTGCGAGGAAGACGCA
>CANPPM010000368.1 GCA_947575935.1 uncultured Butyricicoccus sp.
GGTGAAGATCAATATCATCGAGATCAAGAATCCCGATACCAATGCGCAGCTGGTCGCAGAAAACATTGCCGCGCAGCTGGAGAAGCGCATTTCCTTCCGCCGCGCGATGAAGCAGTCGATGGGCCGTGCAATGCGTATGGGCGCTAAGGGTATCAAAACCTGCTGCTCGGGCCGTTTGGGCGGTGCGGAAATCGCACGTACGGAGCACTATCATGAGGGTACCATCCCGCTGCAGACCCTGCGTGCCGATATTGATTATGGTTTCGCAGAGGCCAATACCACTTATGGCCGCATTGGCTGCAAGGTGTGGATCTACAAGGGCGAGGTGCTGACCGGCGGTCCGCGCCTGGGCCGTTCGATTGAAGCGCCCAAGCCGGCGTTTGAGCGCCGCGACCGCCGTGACCGCCGCGACGGCGACCGCCGCCGCAGGAATGACCGCGGCGAGCGCCGTGCACCCCGTCAGCAGGAAGGAGGCAACCGCTAATGCTGCTCCCAAAGAGAGTGAAATACCGCCGCGTACACAGAGGCCGCCTGAAGGGCAAGGCTACCCGCGGCAACTTCGTCGCCTATGGTGATTATGGTATCGCAGCGGCCGAGCCGGCCTGGATTACCTCGAACCAGATTGAGGCGGCCCGTATCGCGATGACCCGTTATATCAAGCGCGGCGGCCAGGTCTGGATTAAGATTTTCCCCGACAAGCCGGTGACCCAGAAGCCTGCTGAGACCCGAATGGGTTCCGGTAAAGGTTCGCCTGAGTATTGGGTAGCGGTTGTCAAGCCCGGCCGCGTCCTGTTTGAAATTGCTGGCGTTTCCGAGGAAGTCGCCCGCGAGGCGCTGCGCTTGGCAAGCCACAAGCTGCCGGTCAAGACCAAGTTCGTGACCCGTGAGACCAAGAATGGTGGTGAAGGATGATGAAGGCAAAAGAGATTAGAGAGCTGTCGGCCGAGGAGCTGACGACCAAGCTCGGCGAGCTGAAGAAGGACCTCTTTAACCTGCGGCTTCAGCATGCGACCAACCAGCTGGAAAACGTCAACAAGATTTCTGAGGTCAAGCGCGACATCGCGCGTGTCAACACCGTTCTCCGCGAGCTCCAGCTTGCGGCAAAGTAAGGGAGGTAAGCGAAGTTGAGCGAGAGAGCGTTACGCAAAACCAGGGTCGGCAAGGTCGTTTCTGATAAGATGGACAAGACCATTGTCGTTGCGATTGAGGACAGCGTACAGCATCCTCTGTATAAGAAGGTAATTAAACGCACCTACAAGCTGAAGGCGCATGACGAGAAGAACGAATGCACCATCGGCGACAAGGTGAAGGTGATGGAGACCCGCCCGTTGTCCAAGGACAAGAGATGGCGTCTGGTCGAGATCATCGAGAAGGCGAAGTAAGGAGGAGAGCACATGATCCAGCAGGAAACTTTTCTGCGCGCGGCTGACAACAGCGGCGCGAAGGAGCTGAAGTGCATCCGCGTGCTCGGTGGCTCCACCCGCCGTTACGGCAATATCGGCGACGTCATCGTGTGCTCGGTACGCAAAGCGACCCCGGGCGGCGGCGTCAAAAAGGGCGACGTTGTCAAGGCGGTCATTGTCCGCTCGGTGAAGGGCCTGCGCCGTGCTGACGGCAGCTATATCCGTTTCGACGAGAACGCGGCGGTTATCATCCGTGAGGATAAGAACCCCAGGGGCACCCGTATCTTTGGGCCTGTAGCGCGTGAACTGCGTGACAAGGACTACATGAAGATCCTGTCGCTCGCGCCGGAAGTACTGTAAGGAGGGCCGCGGATTATGAACACACTGCATGTTAAAACGGGCGACACCGCAGTCGTCCTTTCGGGTAAGGAAAAGGGCAAGCGCGGCAAGGTCCTTTCCGTTGATGTGAAAAAGGGCATGGTGGTGCTGGAAGGCGTCAATATGCTCACCTGCCACGTAAAGCCGCGCCGTCAGGGCGAGACCGGCGGGATTGTCAAGCGCGAGGGCGCGCTGCGGGCGTGCAAGGTAATGCGCGTCTGCCCTAAGTGCGACAAGCCGACCCGTCCGGCGCATAAAATCCTGACGGACGGCAAGAAGGCTGCAGTTTGCAAGCACTGCGGCGAGACACTGTAAGGGAGGGAAATCGAAGCTATGCCGAATTTAAAGGAGAAATACACCGCAGAGATCGCACCCGCCCTGATGAAGAAATTCGAGTATAAGAGCGTTATGCAGATCCCGAAGCTCGACAAGATTGTCGTAAACGTGGGCTGCGGCAAGGAAGCCCATGACAACTCTAAGATTTTCGAGGCGGTTGTACGCGATATTACGGCCATTACCGGACAGAAGCCTGTTATTACAAACGCGAAGCGCTCGGTGGCGAATTTTAAGCTGCGCGAGGGCATGCCGGTCGGCGTTAAGGTGACGCTGCGCGGCGACCGTATGTGGGAATTTCTGGACCGCTTGTTTAACGTGGCGCTACCGCGTGTGCGCGACTTCCGCGGCATCAGCGCGGATGCGTTCGACGGGCGCGGCAACTATGCGCTGGGCCTGAAGGAGCAGCTGATCTTCCCAGAGATTTCGTATGATCAGATCGACAAGGTGCGCGGCATGGATGTGGTGATCTGCACCACCGCGAAGGCCGACGAAGAAGCGCGCGAGCTGCTCAGCCTGTTGGGCGCTCCGTTCGCGAAGTAAGGAGGAGGATTCACATGGCGAAGAAGGCAATGGTACTCAA
>CANPPM010000369.1 GCA_947575935.1 uncultured Butyricicoccus sp.
TTATGGTACCATACTTTTCCCTTTTTTCCTAGTATTTTTCTCGAAGGTAATATCTGCACGGTATCAAGTTCGACGAGACCGCGAAAGCCGAGCAGCCCCCGAAGAATGCGGGTATTGACTTCAAGTTGACCTCGGATATTGTGTCCGACAACAATAAGTTGACCATTGACGGCACCACATTTGTCTTTAAGACAACTGCGGATTCCACTGTAACAGCCAATTCCGCAAACAACGAGGTCCTGATCGATGTTTCCAAATTCGGTGCAGACGACCAAATCAAGGAAGCCATCAAGCAGATGGTCAAGCAGGAAATCAAGAGTTCCGCTAAGGACAAGGATAAAGTTCCTTCGAGATTCGATATTACCGCCACCGGCGAGGATACAATCCACATCGACCAGAAGAATGTGAGTTCCGATCTGGCCGATCCGAATACCGAGGATGGCAAGCTGCACCTCTTCACAGAAGAGGATCTGAAGAAGCTCTTCAGCGCCAGCGGCCCCGATAAGGCTCCTGTCAACGCTGGCACTAAGATTGAGATCAATGCTGGCAAGCTGGCCAGCGGCAACAAGATTTCCGTTGGCGGCAAGGACTATCAGTTCACCGACTCCGCCACCAACGAGGCGAAGCCCACGGACGACAACGCCACCAGAATGGTCGGCGGCGGCCCCAACGGCGCGAATGCAGTCGATAACCTGAAGGCGGCTCTGGAAGCGGACGGCTTCCAGGTGGAGAAGGACGCCAACGGCGCCCTGATCGTGCGCAACCAGGCGGCCGGTGCCGCCGCTCCTGTGGTGGGCGGCAGCGGCCTGACCCTCCAGATCGGCGACACCAGCGACAGCTTCAACCAGCTGAGCGTGAAGATCGGCGACATGCACACCAAGGCCATGGGTACTGAGGGCGGCAAGTCCATTGCGGACATCGACATCAGCTCTCAGGGCGGCGCGCAGGAAGCGGTCCAGACTATCAAGGACGCGATCAACTACGTGTCCGGCGTCCGCGGCGACCTGGGCGCTGTCCAGAACCGTCTGGAGCACACCGGCAACAACCTGTCCGTGATGGCCGAGAACATCCAGGACGCCGAGTCCACCATCCGCGACACTGACGTGGCCTCCGAGATGATGAGCTACGTGAAGAACAACATCCTGGTGCAGTCCGCCCAGGCCATGCTGGCCCAGGCCAACCGGGTGCCCCAGGGCGTACTCCAGCTGCTGGGCTAATCTCCCGACAGCGCAATAAACAGTCTTATGCGGCAAAAGGGGCGGGCGCAAGCCCGTCCCTTTTTTGAACTTCAATTCGTAAAGGGGCGCAGTTCTGGGGGATTGTTTTTCACCCTCATCCGACACCACTCGCCGTTTTTTGATATATAAGGAGGCTCCACCATGCCACAATCTCCCAAGCCGCTGCTGTCCATCGGCATCATTTTTCGCAATAACATCCGCTCTATCGAACGCTGCCTCAAAGCGCTCACCCCTCTGCGGGAAGCCATCCCCTGCGAGCTGATTATGGCCGACACCGGCTCTGATGACGGAAGCCGTCAGATTGCAGAGCAGTACGCGGACATTTTTATTGATTTCCCTTGGAACAATGACTTTTCCGCTGCCCGTAATGCGTTAATGAATCAAGCTGCCGGTAAATGGTTCCTGACCGTGGATACCGATGAATACATGGATGCAGACGTTTCCGCACTGACCGGCTTTTTAAAGGGCCGTGCCAGTACAGATTACATCGTAGGCGCGGTGACGGTGCGCAATTACGCGACCTACGAGATGAATTCCGACTATTCGGATTTTCTGGCGGTGCGCCTGCTGCGCATGTCCACCGGCCTGCGGTATCAGGGGGCGATCCATGAGCATTGGCAGTTTGCGCCTGGCACAAAGCTGGCCCCGCTGGCCAAGGTGATTTTGCATCATGACGGCTATGTGGGGATGACCGGAGCCAAGGGCAAGGGAAAGCGGGAGCGCAACATGGCGCTTTTGCGGGAAAAGCGGGAGAAGGAGCCGAACAATCTGCTGGTTCGTCTCCAGATGATAGAAAGCGGCTGGGGCGATCCGGACCATCATGAGATACTTCGGGACGCGGTGCGTATGGTGCAGGAGAAGTGCCGGGGCTGGAAGGAGATGGGTCCGCCGATTTTGCGCTATGGCGTGACGATTGGTCTTCCGAATCACTTTCCAGAGACGGACGAATGGATTGCCTGGGCCGAGGAGAATTTCCCCGCGTCCTACTATACCCGAATTGATATCGGAGTGCAGGTCGTGCTGGGTAAATGGCAGGCAGAGGACTATGACGAAGCCATACGCCGGGGCGAGCAGTGCTTGGAGGCTTTTCGGGAGTACCGGGCAGGCAAGGGGGATATTGCGGGGCAGCTGTATAGCACACTGACATTTTCTGCGGTGCGCCACGAGCAGACCATGAAAATGCTGGTGGCGAACGCTTATCTGAAAAAGTGCCAGTATGCCCAGATGATCCCCCTGCTGGAAAGTCTGGATTTTGAGGATATGGACGAGGGACATACCCGGAATCTGGTGATTACTTTGCGGGACCTGCACCAGCAATGCGAGCTGGACACCAGTGCGCTGTTGACCGCGGCGTGGGACGGCATCAGCAACCCGGACCGCCACAAGGGGCGTTCGGAGCGGCGGCGGAAGGTTTTTTACGAA
>CANPPM010000370.1 GCA_947575935.1 uncultured Butyricicoccus sp.
CTTTCCTTTGATCGTACGTCGTCCTGCCGGAACAACCTGCTTTTGGGGGAATTATCAAAGCCATAATAGAACAATCCGTCCCTTAAAAGGGGATATTTGCCTTGTACGCTTGACTTGTCTTCTGATTTATGCTATACTAAAGACAATAACTACTGTATTTTTTACAATAGATAAAAAGGAGGCGTTTGATGAAGCGGGATTATTTGGGCCGTTTATCCTGGGCTGCGCACTGGCGGCTGCCCTATACGGAGGCAGAGGACGTTATTTCGGATTATCGGGAAATTATCAGTCAAAGCGCTCGTTCGGAGGAGGAGTTGCAGCGGGATCTTGGGAAGCCGTGGCAGGTGGTCCGGTTGGTTACGCAGCCTGAGGGGTACCGACGCTGGGTGTTTGTGTTTGTCCTGCTGACGGCTTTTCTGCTGCTGTTGCCTGTTATACGGAATTCTTCACTGCAGCGCCGGTATTTGGATGTGTTGCCTTTTCTTTTTCTGGTGCTGGGGCTGGCGCTGTCTTGGGCATGGTTTCAATGGCAGGGTGTGCGGGGGCTGGGGCATACGCCGCCCCGTGGCTTGTTATGGTTGCTGCTGCTGCAGGTGGCTGGGATGGTGGTAGTATGGCTGAGCATCTGGATATCACTGTTTCGGATGGATATTTTTCTGCATCTAATGGAGTCCAGCGGCGGCCGGATCAGTGGAAGTACGCTGCATTCGATTTTGTCCTGTGTGTTGTGGCTGGCCATAGGCACGGGAATACTGGGGCTGATACAGGCCAGGTTGGGTGACCGCCGTTGGCGTGCGCTGTATGTGCTGGGCCTGACAATCGTGCTTTTAAGCGCGTCTTTGCTTGCGCTGCTGTGCAGGATGGATCTGACGCCTGCACGGGAAGCGTGGTGGTTGCCATACTTGGGGCAGTATCTTATGATAAGCCTTATTGGGGGGATTGGAACGGGGATTTCGCTGTGCTGAAAAAGGATCTGTTGGAGCTGTGCCTGCTGCAGCTGCTGACACAGAGGGAACAATATGGGTATGAGCTGCTGCGGCGTTTGCATGATGCATTTCCTGATACGCAGGAAAGTGCGGTTTATGCATTGCTGCGCGGTCTGTGCCGGGAGCAGGCTTCGGAGCAGTTCCACGGGGAGGTTTCCGGCGGACCGGTCCGGAAATACTACCGGATAACAGCGCTGGGGGAGAAAAAGCGCGCAACATTGCTGAAAAAATGGCGTCTTTTGCGCGATTCCCTGGCAGAGTTGGGCGTAGAATAAGCGCCTGCGGAACGAAAGGCAGAAATAGGCTGGCGTATATTGCGCCAGCCTGTGGATATCCATCTGAAACGGCTGTATGATCCTTCCTGTTTTAGTTTGTGGGAAAGAACATGCAGGGCATGCGGATGGTTTATGGGTCGGAAAGAAATCCCCCTTGGCGGTACAATCTGCCGCCAAGGGGGATTTGTATTTTTATTAGTATTTGGAGTTGTAACTTGCTACAGCGCCGGTGTCAAAGTTGGTGGTGCGTTCCCGCTTGGGCTGCTGTACCTGCGACAGGGCGCTATCCTCGATTTTGAGGGTAAAATGGCTCATCAGCTGATCCAGCAGCTGCGCCTGGCCGGACAGCTCCTGGCTAGCGGCAGCGGTTTCTTCGCTGGTTGCCGAATTGGTTTGTACTACGGCGGAGATCTGTTCAATCCCCTCATTGATCTGGGCAATAGATTCTGCCTGGTGCCCGCTTGCAGTGGCGATATCGCCCATCATGGAGACAGCGGCCTCCGTCAGTTCACGGGTATGATCCAGCGCCTCTGCAACCTCAGACACGTAACCGCTGCCCTTTTCGACCGCGCTGATCGCGTTTTCAATGCGGGCCTGGGTCGCCTTGGATGCTTCGTCAGATTTGCTTGCAAGGTTGCGGACCTCATCGGCAACCACGGCGAAGCCCTTGCCTGCAGAGCCTGCGCGTGCTGCTTCGACAGCGGCGTTCAGCGCAAGGATATTGGTCTGAAATGCAATATTGCTGATGGTACCGATGATTTCACGAACGTCTTCGGCAGCGGTTTTGATCTCGTCCATTGCAGTGATCATATTACGCATGCGCTCGTCGCAAACGCCCACCTGTGCGCCTGCCTCATTGGCTTTTTCACGCGAAGCCTGGGCCATCTTGGAGTTTTCGTTTGCGCTATGGGTAATCTCAGTAATGGTTGCAGACAGCTCCTCGACTGCGCTTGCCTGCTCTGTTGCGCCCTGTGCCAGTGCCTGTGCACTGTTGGAAACCTGGTCTGAGTTGACAGAAACCTGGTCAGCCGACTGTTGGATCTGCGTCAGCGTGTCGCTCAGGCTCGAATTGATCTTTTGGATAGCTAACAGAACCGGATATAGGTCGCCGACATAGGCTTCGCGGTCACGGCTGCGGATATTGTAATTGCCGCCTGCCATCTCGTCCAGCAGGAATTCAATATCGTGAATGACTGCGGTCAGGTCATCCACCACCAGCTTGGAGGCCTCTACCATTTCGCCGATCTCGTCATGGCGTTCGTCAAGGGTAGGCATGGGCGAGTGAAGGTCGCCGTGTGCTAGTGCCTGCAGGCGCTTGACACAGTCGGCCAGCGGGAGCGCAATATCCCTGGAGATTCTTCTTGCAATCAGGGCGCCAAGCACTAGCGCTAAT
>CANPPM010000371.1 GCA_947575935.1 uncultured Butyricicoccus sp.
TGGCGGAAAAAGGACCGTTGTTTGGGCGTATTGACATTTTTCAAACAAGCCCTAGCCTTTAGCGAGGGATTTGAACTGTACCCGTGCTTTTCGTACGCCGTCCAACGTGCCGCCGAGCGTTTCCTCTGTGCGTTTCAGCGCATCTTCGCAGTACTCGTTTGCGACCCGGCGCAGCTCCCGCGCCTGGATTTCGGCGTTGCCGACAATCTCTTTGGCGCGCTTGCGTGCAGCGACCACAATTTCGGTTTCCGATATCATCTGCCGCGCAGCATCCTCGGCTTTTTTGCGCAGGGTCTCGGCCTCGCGTTTGCCGGCAGCGATCAGTTCGTTGCGCTTTTCCACGATGTCTTGCGCCATTTTGATATCAGCAGGCAGCTGTGCGCGCAGCTCGTCGAGCATGTCCAGCAAGCGGTCGCGCTCTAGGACGCACTTGTCGCTTGACAGCGGCATATTTTTGGCGTCCTGTACCATATCATACATACTGTTGATCAGTTCCTCTAGTGTTGCCATGCATTTCCATCCTTTCTTATCCGCAGCAAAATATCATTCTTGACCGAATCGGGCACAAAGCCGCTGATGTCGCCCCCGTGTGCCGCAATGTCCTTCACGATCGAGGAGGAGAGATACATATATTCGGCGCTGGTCATCAAAAATACGGTGTCGAGGCTGGGGTTGAGCTTCCGGTTGGCAAGCGCCATTTGAAACTCGTATTCAAAGTCAGAGACCGCACGTAGGCCCTTAATGATCGTATCCGCGCCCTGCAGCGCCGCATAATCGGCTAGCAGCCCGGAGAACATCTGTACCTCGACATTGGGCAGCTCGCCCAAGGCGCGCCGGAGCAGGCTGCAGCGTTCTTCCGGCGAAAATGCGGGGCGTTTTGCTTGGTTGTGCATGACGACTACGATCAGACGTTCGCACAATCCAGCGGCGCGCCGGATGATGTCTAGATGTCCGGCTGTAACCGGGTCAAAGGAGCCCGGGTAAATTGCAGTTTTCATATTCTAAGATTCCATTTCCGTCGTTTTTTCCAAAACGGTTATCCGGATTGTGCCGTACCGGTATTCGCGCCCGCCGGAAAAATGGGGGTCCAGGACATCGGGTACAGCACTCTCGCATACCATTATACCATTTTCCGACAAAATGTCAAACCTTTCTGCGGCAAAAAGAGCTTCGTTCAGCAGTTTTCCGCCATAGGGAGGGTCAAGGAAAATTAGATCCCATTTTGCGTCCTGATGGGACCTCAGGAATGCGGAAAATTCCACCGCGTGAACGCGTGCCCTGTCGATAAGACGCGCGCCGTCCAGGTTCTTCCGGATGACGGCGAGCGCGGCCCGGTCGTGGTCGACAAAATCACAGGACGCTGCGCCGCGCGACAATGCCTCGATCCCCATCTGTCCGGTTCCGGCGAACAAGTCGAGCACGCGCGCGCCGCGCGTACGGTCCTGAAGAATGTTAAAAATATTTTCTTTTACGCGGTCGGTTGTCGGCCGCGTTTTCATGCCGGGCACGGGGAGCAGCCGCTTTCCACGTGCGGAGCCGCTGATTATGCGCATGGATTCACCTCATATTCTGCCCGGAAAACTGCAGATTCAGTATTCTGGGACCGGGAAAGCGCGGGCTTTCGACCGCTTATTTGTGATAAAATTCGTATACTTTCTGTGCAACGCCTGCGGGTACGATCCGTGCCAGCTCCTGGACGCCGGCGGCACGGATGTTCTCGATGCTGCCGAAATGGCGCAGCAGCTCGGCGCGGCGTTTGTCGCCAATCCCTTCGATCTGGTCGAGTGATGAGCCACGCAGCCGTTTGCCCGACAGCGTCCGGTTATAGGTGATTGCAAACCGGTGGGTTTCCTCCTGGATTCGCCCGATCAGTGCGAATACGGCCGGGACGGTTGAGATGCCGAATTCCCTTCCGTCCGGGGCGACCAGCCCACGGGTACGGTGATGGTCGTCCTTGACCATACCGAAACAGGGGGTAGCCACGCCGAAAGCGTCCAGGACTTTCTGTGCGGTTCGTACGTGACCCAGGCCGCCGTCGATCAGGAATGCGCTGGGGAGGGGGGAGAATTTCTCATCTCCCTCCTGCCAGTGGGTCAGCCGCCGGGTCAGCATCTCAGCCATGGAGGCGTAATCGTCCTGCCCTTGGGCGGCGCATTCGATTTTAAATTTACGGTAACGGCTTTTAAGCGGTTTGCCGTTTTCGAAAACGACCATGGAGCCGACCGTATTCGTCCCAGCAAGGTTAGAGATGTCATAACTTTCCAGCAAAACCGGCAGTTCGGTCATGCCGGTCATGCTCTGCAGCAGCTCAAGCGATTTGATCCGGCGTTCGTTCGCGGTTTCAATGCGCAGGATCTCCTCCGCCGCATTTTTACGTGCAAGTTTGATTAGGTCGTGACGTCTGCCTCGCTGCGGAACGGCCAGTTCGACCCTTCGGCCGGCGATGTCTGACAGATAGGCGGCGACTGCCTCGCCATCCTCGATGGGTTCGGACAGCAGCACGGTGCGCGGCACAGCCTTGCGCATGGCATAATACTGCTTTAAAAAAGAGGCCAGGATTTCGCCGTCTTGTTCGGCCGCATCCTCCAGCAAGGTGTATTCCTTATCCTGCAGCGCCCCGTTCAGGTAATGCAGGACGACGACGCAG
>CANPPM010000372.1 GCA_947575935.1 uncultured Butyricicoccus sp.
GGACTGGATGCGATCGAATCATTATAAAACTGTACGCCGTCTTTTTCCCGTACAAACTCAATCCTATGCTCCACGCCGCCGAATTCACGTGCTACTGCACAAATATCCGCATCCGATGCAAGCCCCTGCACCAATGCCGCCGCCATCATTATATTATAAACATTATGCGCACCAGGAATCCGAATCTCCTGCTGCGGCAAAAGTGCACGAGAAACACCGTCGCCAACGGCACAAATCATGCCGTCCGACCGCAGATATATGCCATTCTCCGGTACTGTCGTTTTGCTGGTCCAACACACATTGGCCGTCTCCGGAAGAGAAAGCCTTTGGGTCACCGGATCATCCCAATTCAGGATCAGCCTGCAGCCTGCCGGCTGGTAGCGAAAAATGGCAGTCTTTGCTCCGATATATTCCTCAAAACTGCCATGATAATCCAGATGATTGGGCGTCAGATTCGTAATCGCAGCTGCTGAGGGGCTGCGGCACATATCCATCAACTGAAAAGAGGACAACTCAACAACCGCCAGATGATCCGGAGAAATCTCCTCTACCTCAGGGAGCAGTGGCTTTCCAATATTTCCACCCAAATGGACGGTATAACCAGCCCGCTTCAAAATCTCATACACAAGCGTTGTGGTCGTCGTTTTGCCATCAGAACCGGTAATCCCAATCACCGGACATGGACACAGCTCGAAAAAGAGTTCCATCTCGCTGGTAATCAAGCTGCCGCGCTGCCGCGCTGCAACAAGCGCCGGATGATTGGGATGTACCCCGGGCGTACGGAAAATTACTTCTTCCGGCAGCTCCTCCAAGTACCGCTCCCCCAGTACCAGCTCTGCGCCCAACTTCACCAGCGCCTCATATTGTCCCCCCAACGCTGCAGCAGTTTTTCTGTCATGTACGGTAACAGACAGCCCAGCGTTGCGCAGCCGTCCAATCAGAGGCATATTACTAACCCCTGCGCCAATCACAGCCACTCGTTTTTCACGCAAACTATTCAGATATGTTTCAAATGCTGTCATTGGAACAGCCTCCTGTTTTTGATATCCTCCCTATCATACACTGTCCAACGCATAAATTCAAGCGAAAATAGCAAAGCTTTCTTCAAAATTTATCAACGCCTAAGTAAACTAAAAAACAGCGGCAGCCTCAAAAAGAAGAAGCTACCGCTTTCCCATAACCAAATAGTTAAAGAACCGCTTTATGGAAAGTCTTTTTACCTTTTTTTAAAATCCTTCCATTCTGGAAGCTATCCTGATCCAACATCATTTTGAAGTCGGTAATTTTCTCGCCATCAATGGTCACGCCGCCGCCCTGTACCAGCTTTCTTGCTTCCCCGTTGGATGCCGCCAGGCCGCATTTGACCATCAAAGTCAATACCCCAATCGTTCTATCCGTGAAGTCCGCGTCAGCCAGCGTGGTCGTCGGCATATTCTCATCCGAACCGCCGCCGACAAAAATTGCCTTTGCCGCCGATTGTGCCTTGTCAGCCTCCTCGCTGCCATGCACCAAGGAGGTCAGTTCATAGGCGAGTACCTCTTTGGCCCGGTTAAGCTCCGCACCCTCCCACTGATCCATTTCATCAATCTGCTCAAGCGGCAGGAACGTTAACATACGGATACACTTCAACACATCGGCATCATCTACATTGCGCCAATATTGATAAAAATCATAAGGAGACGTCTTATCAGGATCAAGCCAAACCGCGCCCGCAGCTGTCTTTCCCATCTTCTTTCCCTCAGAATTGAGCAACAATGTGATCGTCATCGCATGCGCATCCTTGCCCAGCTTACGGCGGATCAGCTCGGTGCCACCCAGCATGTTCGACCACTGGTCGTTACCACCGAACTGCATATTGCAGCCATAATGCTGAAACAGGTAATAAAAATCGTAAGACTGCATGATCATATAATTAAATTCAAGGAAAGAAAGCCCTTTTTCCATCCGCTGCTTGTAGCATTCTGCCCGGAGCATATGGTTGACTGAAAAACAAGAACCCACTTCGCGCAGCAGCTCGATATAGTTCAGTTTGGTCAGCCACTCGGCATTGTTAATCATCATTGCTTTGCCTTCTCCAAATGCAATGAAACGCTCCATCTGTTTCTTAAAACAGTCACAGTTGTGCTGAATGGTTTCCACTGTCATCATAGACCGCATATCGGTGCGCCCAGAAGGATCACCGATCATACCCGTGCCGCCGCCAATCAGCGCAATCGGCCGGTTGCCTGCCATCTGCAGCCGCTTCATCAGGCACAGCGCCATAAAATGACCGACATGCAGCGAATCCGCAGTCGGGTCAAAGCCGATATAGAAAGTCGCCTTGCCTTCATTAATCATTTCGGCGATCTCCTGCTCGCTCGTAACCTGCGCCAGCAAGCCACGCGCTTTTAATTCGTCATAAATCTTCATATTCGTAAGGTCTCCAATTTTGGTTTATACCGCGCAGGCTGAAAACACCCCTTCAGCCCGCAAACTTATTTCCTGCATTGCAGCTTCTGCACACTGGCAAAAGCGAAGATACCCAATGGCATCATAATACACATCAAAATCCCGCTATGCTTATGGACTCTCTGCAGCGTGCAACAGCTCGCGTGCATTTTCAAGCGTCGCTTCTGTGATCTGATCGCCTGCAAGCATCCGTG
>CANPPM010000373.1 GCA_947575935.1 uncultured Butyricicoccus sp.
ATTCCCATATAACAAGAACCCGCCAGCCCTGTTCCATGAGGAGCTTTTGGTTTTCCGCATCTCGCTCAATGTTGCGGGATATTTTCTGGTGCCAGTATTCCTCATTGCTTGATGGCCACACGAACCTGCCGCAATCGTGTTTGTGCCAGAAGCATCCGTTGACAAAAATGACAGTCCTATATTTGGGGAGTACGATATCAGGGCACCCGGGGAGACGGCGGACATTTTTTCTGTACCGCAGTCCCTTGGAAAACAGATATTTTCGTACTGTTTCTTCCGGCTTGGAATTGGTGCTTCTGATATGGGACATATTTTTGCTTCGGACTTCTTTTGAATGTGTATCAGCCATATCAGTCCTCGATCACATCATAGTAGACCGAACCTTGCGGAAGTTTAATGTTCGGAACCCACAGCAATCTTCCTCCCCATCCTTTAGTGCCGGTGACCTGATACATCGTGAGGACAACTTTGCGCGGGAATGATCCGCCAAGCTGCCAGTCATTCGGCGACAGCAGGGCACCGGTTCCTTTGGCAATATCTCTGTTCCTGCGGACGATCAGTATTCCCTGCGTCGTAGGCACTTCAGCAAGCATCATGTCGAATATGGCCATAAATGATGACAGCTTGAAATCGGGGTCTGCGGTAACATGAGATAAAATTTCTTTTATGAAACGGAGATTGACCTGATAGTATGGCTCATTTTCAGAAAATTGAGCAAGAAGCTCAGTAATCTGCTCAATGGTATCATTATCAGGGGAAAGCGGATAGTAGTTTGTACCTCCGGATATAGTTGCCACATGATCGGTATCAAGCACATTCTTCCGGGTAGGGTTCAAGCCTTCTGGGTAATAAATCTTAATATCGTCAATGCCCTGTTCAACTTGTGATATGATGGCATTGTTGGTGGCGTTAATATCCGCAAACAGCTTATACAGCCGCTCATCAATATATACCATCATCATTCCGGGATCGCGGTCGTACCCAAATATCCGGCTGTGTTGCCACATGGTGTCAGCCTGCGGCTTTTTTGCTGTCCGTGTATAATATAAGGTCTGCAGGCTTGGAAAAGTAACTCCGCGGCCTAATGTATTTCCGCCAATCACAAAATTGCATCCCTTAGAATACTCATTGCTCTCAACATCTGTCTTCCCATTCATAACAAGAATTTTTGCTTCATCATTTGTTAAAATCTGAGAGGCAGTATCCATAATTTGATCAAAAGATACCTTGGCAGATTTTGATGGCGTAAGCAAAGCATACTGTTTTTTCAGTTCCGCAGAAAAGGCACCTTTCAGATTTGCCTTGCACCACTCCAGTTCCTTTTCGATATGTGAAGCAAAATTCTGATGGGCAGACTGCCGGACGCTTGGATGAATAAGGCAGTTCGATACGTTGCCGCCAGATGCGAAAATCTGAGCAGAGACAAGAATATGTCTTATTACAATATCCCGCTCAGCCTGATCTAAAGCGTCTAAATAGGTAACACAATCGGGCCTGCCGCTTTTCGGAAAAAAGAAATCTCCGCCGAGGTACCCATTTCCTGGGTTAAAATAATAAGTGAAAAGCGGATGCCAGCCAGATACCATCGTCTGCAGGAAGATGGCCTGCGGTGTGCCAGTCACCTGCAGGTACAAGCTACTTGAAGCACCGCTGCGGATGGAATCCAAATATTTGTTGATAGATGACTGTCCTTTTTTGTTAATAAGTGTATAGAGAGAAGCAGCTGCCTCATCGTCAATGATAAAAAGAGGATTGCCGCGCATAAAGCCTGTCGAACTAAAGATATTTGCCCATAGTTTTAGTATACGCGCATTCTTTTTCAGAACCACAATTGTTGGGAGAATCAAGCTGTTTTCTGTGAATATGCCTGCATCGTTTTCTCCGCAGATGCAGTATCCCTCCAAATCCGATTTTACGCGGTCGAGCGTCTGTTGCTGAAGCACGACATTATCTGTTGTGAGCAGGACAAAGACCGGGAAACCCAAATCGGTGGCCTTACATATGATGCCGAACATCTGTCCCGTCTTGCCGGACTGCACGTTTCCAAACAGCAGGCCAAGTTCGTGGCTTGTGAATGAAAAGTTTTTCAGGTATTTTCCGCCAACTTCTTCCGCTGTGGCAGATATTGATTCTGCCAGTCCTGCATTTCCGCGCTCAGTTATTCTGTTTAAGTAACTTTTTAAATATTGCATCAATCAGCATCTCCTTCCATATCCTCCGGCTTGAACGACAGCATCCAGACATCCAGCTCATTTCCTTCCTCGTCCAAGGCGGTTTGACCTGTTTTTTTCAGATATAGATTTTCACAGCCATATTCCTGCAGGATTTCCTTTGTAATCATACCCTTGCGGTCGGTATCCTTCTGTGTATCATTGATTGGGGCAACCAGTCCTGCTGCGACAAGACGTCCTTTGAGCCATCTGCCCATAATCAGTTCATCACCAACTGCGCTAAATTGTTTATTTCCATCGCTTGTGGTATGTGCTTTGAACCAATAGCCGTCATCAGTAACGATAAAAAATGGTACATTCTTTTGGGGGTACCCATCAATATGGGTAATTTCCTTGGCAACTGTCAGCTGCGTTTCGTACCAGTCGCGGGATTTTCGTCTGCTTCTTGGTGCGGCATAACAAACATT
>CANPPM010000374.1 GCA_947575935.1 uncultured Butyricicoccus sp.
TTTGGCGTTTGACTTCGTAATCAATCGCGCGGACTGCACCCGAAAAGGTGTTGACATTTTTCATTTCTACGCGGGTGCCCAGTTCGTTCGTCCCTTCCGGACGAATGGAAACGTTGATGTCACAGCGGATGGAGCCCTCTTCCATCTTGCAGTCACAGATATCGAGATAGGACAGCGTGGTTTTGATGGTCTCCAGGAATTCCTTGGCCTCAGCCGACGAGCGCAGGTCGGGACGGGTGACCATTTCAATCAGCGGCACGCCGCAGCGGTTGAAGTCGACGACGGTACCGTCGATCTCTTCGTGCAGCAGCTTGCCGGCGTCCTCCTCAAAGTGGATGCGTTCTAGCCGGCAGCACTTTTTTTTGCCGTCGACGTAGAAATACACCTCGCCGTTTTCACAGATCGGTACGTCAAACTGGGAGATCTGGTAGGCCTTGGGAAGGTCGGGATAAAAATAGTTTTTTCGATCGGCCTTGCAGATTTGATTGATGCTGCAGCCGGTTGCCAGTCCCATTTTGGCGGCGTAGTGCACAACCTGACGGTTGAGCACCGGCAGCGCGCCGGGCATGCCCGTACATACCGGGCAGGTATTCCGATTGATGCCTGCACCGAATTTGGCGGGGCAGCTGCAGTATATTTTGCTCTTGGTGGACAGCTCCGCGTGCACCTCGAGGCCGATGACCGCTTCGTATTTCATTGTTGATTCCTCCTTACCGTGCCGCGATGATGTTGCGAAGGCCGCTGGCCTGTTCGAATGCAAGTCCGGCATTCATCAGCTGCTGCTCGCCGAAGCGGGGCCCGATCAGCTGCATGCCGATAGGCAGCCGTTTTTCATCGAAGCCGCAGGGCTGGACCAGTGCGGGCAGCCCTGCGATGTTTACGGAAACCGTGCAGATGTCGCCTGCATACATTTCAAGCGGGTTCGCTGTGCGCGAGCCGAGCGGGTAGGCGGTGGTCGGCGCAACCGGGGTGAGGATCAGGTCGCACCGTTCGAAGGCGGCGGTAAATTCGGCACGGATCTTGCGCTGCGCTGCACGTGCTTTTTTATAATAGGCGTCATAATAACCGGAGGAAAGTACATAGGTCCCCAGCATGATGCGCCGCTGTACCTCGTGCCCGAAGCCCTGCGAGCGGGATTTGAGATAGATATCGAGCAGCTCTTCACAGCCTTCCGCGCGGAAACCGTATTTTACACCGTCGAAGCGGGCCAGGTTGGAGGAGGCTTCGGCCGACGACAGGATGTAGTAAACCGGCAGCGCGTACTCGACCAACGGAAGGGAGATCTCGAAAACCTCGGCCCCTAGGGAACGATAGGTGTCGGCGGCGGCAAGTACGCTGCTCCGCACCTCATCCGAGATGCCTGCACCGAAATATTCGCTGGGCAGGCCGATGCGGACGCCCTTCATTTCGGCGTTTAGGTTGGCATGCAGCGAGCCCTCGAACGGGGTTTGGACCGAAGTCGAATCGTGGGCGGGATCATAGCCGGTGACTGCGTCCATCAGCAGGGCCGCATCTTCTACCGTGCGGGCAAAGGGGCCGATCTGGTCAAGCGAGGAGGCGAATGCAATCAGGCCGTAGCGGGATACCGCGCCGTAGGTCGGTTTCAGTCCGACGACGCCGCAAAAGGCGGCAGGCTGACGGATGGAGCCGCCGGTATCCGAACCGAGCGAAAGCGGGACTTCGCCGGCTGCGACAACGGCTGCGGAGCCGCCCGAGGAGCCGCCGGGTACGCGGCTTGTATCATGGGGGTTGTGCGTAACCTTCATTGCTGAATTTTCGCAGGAAGATCCCATTGCGAATTCATCCATATTGCACTTGCCCGTGATGACCGCGCCCTGTGTCGCCAGTTTCTCCATCACAGTTGCGTTATACGGCGGCACGAAGTTATACAGCATCTTAGAGGCGCAGGTGGTCAGAAGGCCCTCGGTACAGATATTGTCCTTAATGGCCACCGGCACACCGGCCAGCGCGGGCAGTGTTTCACCGGCGACACGCCTGGTATCGACCGCTGCGGCAGCGGCTAAAGCCTGTTCTTCAGCAAGTGTGAGATACGCGCCGACACCACCGTCGACCGCTGCCGCGCAGTCAAACGCTGCGCGGGCCAGCTCTACCGCGCTTATTTCTTTTTTTGCCAGCATTTCAGACAGCTCAGCGGCTGTCCTGTTCATCAGTTCCATGAAACATCCACCTCTTTTTATTCTACGACCCGGGGAACGCTTACGCCGCCGGCCTCGAATGTGGGCGCGTTGGGGGCGATCAGCTTGTCGGGGGTAAAGGACTGTACGGGCGCGTCCTCGTGAAATGCATTCTTGCGCCCGGTGTCGATCACATCGCGGATATCGTCAAGCTGCAATTCCTGCAGCTTGTCCACCATGCCGACGATGCCCTGCATATCCTCTGCAAGGCGGTCAAAAATGCCGCCGGATGAGTCCAGCCGCGCAAGTGCGGCGATATGCTCAATCTCCTGTCTTGTGATTGCCAATTTGATTTCCTCCTTTATCGTATAGGGCTTGTTTGAAAAATGTCAATACGCCCAAACAACGGTCTTTTTTTGCCATACTTTCACAATTTTTCTTGAAATACATCCAGTATTCCTGCAAAAAATTGTGTTTGTCTGGCG
>CANPPM010000375.1 GCA_947575935.1 uncultured Butyricicoccus sp.
AAAAAATTATGCCGAGGCTTTCCGTGCCGCACACACTATCAAAGGGGTGTGCCAGAACCTGAGTTTCGTACGGCTGCAGGATTCCAGCGCCCGACTGACCGAAGCGCTGCGCGACGGGAACTGGACAGACGATGTTGCCGCCCTTGTCGAAGAAGTCCGGTCTGATTATCAAATGACTGCCAACGCTATCCATGCTCTTGCCGGGCAGTGACAGAAGGAGCAGGATTTGAGCAAACTAAGAAGGAATGAGTTGGGATGAAACTGAAAAACCGGACTATACGATATCTGGTCGTCAGCTTGGGAATGCTTTGCGTCGTGTGCGTATGCATTTTTTCGTTCATGGCCGTATTTATGAATCGCAGCAGCCTGGACACCATCGGTGAGGTTGGCACAATCTACATGACCGGACTGAACGAACGGATTGCCATGCATTTCTCTACCACGATCGAATACCGTCTCTCCCATGTGCAGAGTGTCATCTCCTCACTGCCGCCGGACCAGGTGACCAGCACAAAGAGCATGCGCGAGCGTTTCGCCTATGATGCGGAAAGCCGTGATTTTGAAAGCCTTGCGTTTCTCGATGAAACAGGTGGGATTGACCTGATTTACGGCGAACCCTTTTTAATCTCTGATCCGGAGCCGTTTCTGACTTCGCTCGAACACGGCGACGACAAGGCCGCCGTCGGTGAGACCAGCGGTTCCGACCGCCTGTTGCTGTTGGGCATCCCATGTGCCTACCCAATGTCAGACGGACGGCAGAGCGTGGCGCTTGTCGCAGCCGTATCGATTGACGCAGTACAGTCCATCCTTGCGCTGGATCAAACCGACAACCTCGTCTACTCCCATGTGATCCGACGGGACGGCTCCTTTGTCATTCGTTCAGGAAGCGCATTTCGCGACAGCTATTTTGACCGGCTGCGCGCCGAGGTGCAGGACGGTACAGCCGAGCAGCACATTGCGGCGCTGCAGGAAGCTATGAGCCGGAAAGAGGACTATTCTGCTGTTGTTTACGCAGGGGCAGAGGGGGAAGAGCGCAGGCATCTGCACTGTACCAGCCTGCCTTACACATCCTGGTATCTGGTGACCATCATGCCCTACGGCGTGATTGATGAAATCGTCAACGGACTTGGCAGCAACTGGCTCCATGCAGCGCTGTTTGGATGCGGACTGATCCTTGCCATGCTGCTGTTGGTTTTTACAGGCTATCTGCGGCAGACCCGGCAGCAGATCATGGAACTGCAGCAAGCACGCCGGGAGGCTGAGCACGCCAACAAGGCAAAAAGCGACTTCCTCTCCAGCATGAGCCATGATATACGCACCCCTATGAACGCAATTGTAGGCATGACAGCCATTGCGACTGCAAACCTCGATAATCCGCAGCAAGTGCAGAACTGTTTGAAAAAAATCGGACTCTCCAGCAAGCATTTGCTGGGGCTGATCAACGACGTGCTCGACATGTCCAAGATCGAGTCTGGCAAAATGACGCTGAACATGGATCAAGTATCCCTGCGCGAAGCAATGGAAAGTATTGTCAGCATCGTGCAACCCCAGGTCAGGGCCAAAAAACAGTTTTTTGATGTTGTGATCAGCGATATCACCGTAGAAAACGTATATTGCGACAGCGTACGCCTGAATCAGGTGTTACTGAACTTTTTGTCGAACGCAGTCAAATTCACACCTGAGAACGGGCATATTGAAGTGATTTTGACACAGGAGCCCTCACCTCGCGGTGAGAACTATATCCGCTGCCATTTGACGATCAAAGACGACGGTATTGGCATGTCGCAGGAGTTCCAGGAAAAGATTTTCGATTCCTTCTCACGTGAGCAGACCGACCGCGTCAACAAGATCGAAGGCACAGGGTTGGGGATGAGCATTACAAAGTTTATCATCGACGCAATGAAAGGCGAAGTACGTGTCAAAAGCGCGCCCGGCCGCGGTACCTCCTTCTACGTCGTACTCGACTTAGAAAAGGCAACGGTCAGTGAATCCGATATGATCCTTCCCAATTGGAACATGCTAGTCGTTGATGATGACAAACAGCTGTGCGAAAGTACAGTACAGGCGCTGTCTGAAATCGGCGTCAAAGCAGATTGGACAATGGATGGGGAAAGCGCCATCCAGATGGTGAGCGAACGCCACGCACATCATGATCCTTACCATGTGATCCTACTGGACTGGAAACTGCCCGATATGGACGGTATTACAACTGCACGCCACATTCGCACAGAAGTTGGACAAGATACACCGATCCTTTTGATTTCGGCCTACGATTGGAGCGAAATCGAAGTGGATGCGCGCGCAGCCGGCGTCACAGGCTTCATATCCAAGCCGCTGTTCAAATCAACACTCTATCACGGCCTACGGCAATTTGCATCGGATGTCGAACTGCTTCCCACGCGGGAAGAACAGGCATCCTCTACAGAGAAAGACCTGAGCGGTTGCAAGATTCTGATTGCCGAAGACAATGACCTAAACTGGGAGATTGCAGAAACCCTGTTGTCCGATCTCGGCATCGAAATGGACCGCGCCGAAAACGGACAGGCCTGCATTGAAGTGTTCGAGCAGTCACCACTGCATCATTACGACGCGATTCTGATGGATATCC
>CANPPM010000376.1 GCA_947575935.1 uncultured Butyricicoccus sp.
AGCTGCTGCAGCTGGCTCTGATGTTTTTTCTGTGTGCAGACCCGAGACTGGGGATCTATGGGTACCTTTATGCAGCCCTGCTAGCCTCTTTTATTGGGGCGCTGATCAATGTACTGCTGCTGCGGCATGTAAACGGCGGTGTGATGCGCCTAGGCAAGCTGGCGTTTTTGCCGGCAGTCTGTGCATTTACCTTGTCCTTATGGACCCGGGTTTTTTACAGTGCTGCAATTGGCATGCTTGGCTCTCAATGGGCGGCGGTCATCGCGGCGCTGTTGGGCGCGGGCGGGCTTTACCTGCTGCTGCTGCGCCTGCTTGGGATCCGGGTGCTCGAATATGTGCGCAGCCGTACCGAGCCGATGCCGGTGCTGTGCTACTTTATGGTATAATCAAACCCACTGCCAGCTGCCTGCCACTAGGACCGCCGCTGTCATTTTCTATCTGGCCCGGTATTACAAAGGTGTATTTGCTGTTGTTCCGGAAAGGGCGTAATCTGTGATACACTGAAGATATTCTTTCAAGGGGAATCTTTTCGCAGGGAACGGCAGGCATTCGGTGTGGATTCGATTTTTCCGGCTGATGGGAAACAGACCGGTGAAGGTGTGTTGCAGGCCAGGGCGTACCTGCGCAGTCGTAGCCGGAAAACCAGGCGGTGCGGGCGGCAGGGGCTCCGTCTCTCGCCGGCGATTCGCTCTCTGCCCCCGAAGATCTTGGATGGATCGTCCGCGTAGATCAGGCAGTTGCAGACGCATGAGGCCGTACCGGGCGCGTTATGAGCGGCAGATGGAACGGAACCCCGGAGAAACTTCCCTTAAATCTGCAGCAGCCTTCCGCCCAGCGCTATTTTTGTGACGGAAGGGGAGGGGCTGACAAACGCAATGAGCTGCTTGCACAGTTTTGGCTCTCCGAATGGCGCATCGGAGTCAAACAGGCACTTTCCCGGCGCTTCCGTCAGGGCTGTTCTGACCGAAAGCGGTGTAAAGGCCGCAGACAAATCTAAATAGGCCTCTTCGTGCCCCTTTGCAAAGGCAATCGCTTCCCTTTCTGCCCTTGCCCGGCCGGAAAGGCCCAGCAGAACAGGACCGAAACCATAGAGGCGATCTGGCGCGGCTTGGATCGCCTGACGCAGTTCCAGAATGGCGTCTTTCATTTTTGCGGTTCGTGCTTCGGAAGAACTGCTGCCAGACAGACGTTGATACAGTACTTGCATTTCCGCACCGATTGCATCTAAGGTTGCAGCTGCGGCCCGTTCAGCACGAGGGGGCGTTGTCAACAGGACGAAGACCTTGGCACAGCAGCTTCGTGAACTGGAAGAACAGGAAATGTTTGTACGGTCGGTTTATCCTGACAGTCCGCCAAAAGTGGAAAATAGATTGACCGAGCTGGGCCAATCCATCCATCCTGTTTTGTAGGCCTTATGTGATTGGGGGACAGCCTATCAGGCTGCCGCATGATCCGTTGGGGCTTTTACAGATGGCGCAAATGAATGCGGTATTCCCGCAAATCATGTTCCTTTCCGGTTTCAATGATCTTAGTAAGCGCCGTGTTGAGGGTTTCTTTATCCTCCGGCAGGCTCCCTTGGAAAGGAAATGCATTTGATGCGCCCAAAGCGGCAAATTGAGTTCGTATTTTCAGGTTTTCAAGCAAAGTACGGATTTCCTGATATTTTTCAATTTCGCTTTCTTCTTTCCAGATGCCGCGCTGAATTTCTTGATAAAGCGCCGATTCCGGGTAAATGGTCAGCATATTGACGCCAATCCGCGTTGGATGGAGTTGATTGCAAACATCGGCAGTCGCTTTTGCGCCGGCTTCTCCCCGGCCGGCGCCGGAAATGCCCGCTAAGTAGAAGAGGCTGTAATGAATACCGGCCCGGTCTAACCGTTGGCATTGTTTCACAATATCGGCGGCGGCATAGCCCTTATTCATCAATTGCAGGGCTTCATCATCGCCAGTTTCTATCCCGATTGTCAGGCCATCATATCCGGCCTGGCGCAGGGATGCCAATGCTTCGTCTGACTTTAGCGCAATATCCGTGATCCGGGCAAAGCATCCAATCGTTTTGACAGAGGGGACGTATTGCTGAATCAGGCCGGCGATCGTCAAAAGCCGTTCATACTTCAATACAAAAGGATTCGCCCCCGTCAAAAAGGCCCGTTGGATGCGCTCCGGCCTGGAAAGCCCTTGCAATCGGGCAGTCAGCATCGCAATTGGGTTTGTACTCCAGAGCTGCGCCTCTTGCAGATCGCTCTCGATATCGTTCAAAGGAGACATTCTGAATTTGTACGGCAGATCGTCATAGAGCGTACAGAATTTACACTTGTGATGGGTACAGCCGGTCGTGACTTCAAGCAGCAGCGAGGAAGCCTCGTAGGGTGGCCTCCATATGGTTCCAGTGTAGTGCATAACATAACCTCCTTGCTTTTTTGCCATTATACCATGGTACAGGAAAATGAAAAGTACGGTACTTTTTTGTAGTACCTTGTTTTTGCGGTGCAGCGGCGGTATAATATCATTAGGCGCCGTTTGAAAAATGAAAATATGCATAATGGCGAGGAACTTTTTCGCCAGACAAACACAATTTTTCGCAGGAATACTGGAT
>CANPPM010000377.1 GCA_947575935.1 uncultured Butyricicoccus sp.
TCTGGCGAAAAAAATTCCTCGCCATTGTGCATATTTCCATTTTTCAAACGGCGCCCTAGGCCCCCCAAAAAACGTTTAGCACAGGGATCCTGCAGGATGCCTGAAAAGGCCCCCTGCGTTTCCTGCGCATAGAACGCCGGAAGAATACCGCCGCACATTTGCCGGCACAATCATACCTCCGCTTCTACCGGAATAAACGAAAACTGCGTCACATCAAACAGCCCCATATCCGTCAGCTTCAGCTCAGGGATCACGGCCAGCGACATAAAGCACAGCGTCATCACCGGCTCAACCGAGCGGTGTATGCCAAGCTGAGCATAAGCATTTTCATGCAAAGACTCCAGCTTTTTGGCCACCCATTCGCCAGGCTGGTCGCTCATCAAACCCGCGATGGGCATTGGCATGGAATCTATCATTTCCCCATCCTTTACCAGGACAATGCCGCCTCCCTGCGCTTCAAGAAATTTTACCGCACAGGCCATCTCCGCATCACTAACCCCGACCACAATCACATTATGGGAATCATGGGCAATTGACAGCGCAATAGCGCCTGCCTGAATGCCGTATCCTTTCAGCAGGGCGCAGGCCACGTTGCCCGTCCACTGGTGGCGCTCCACCACAGCGACCTTGGCAATGTCCACATCACGAGACCAAACAAACTCCCCCTGGCTGTCCAACGAAACGTCGGCAATGCTTTTCTTCGTGACCACACCGCCGGGCTGAATTTCAATGACGTGGACATGGCTACTCTTTAGATGCAGTTTCAGCCGTTCCTCCGAAAAGTCCCGGATATGGACGCTGCTCATCACAGGGGAAATATCGCAGTGTTGCACCGGCGGCAGATATTGCCCGTGCTCAGCCGTCAATACACCGCGGATCCATACCCGGTCTACATGGAACTGAACCAGGTCATCCAGCAGGACGATGTCCGCCCGATAACCTGGCGCAATCGCGCCGCGGTCATAAAGCCGGAAACACTCGGCCGCATTTAAGGTTGCCATCCGCAGCGCGGTCACCGGATCCAAACCCTCTTCCACACAAATACGAAGATGATTGTCAAGATGCCCCTCCTCCAGGATGGTCCGTGGCTGACGGTCGTCGGAACAGAGCAGGCAGCGGCGGCTGTTTTCCGGGGTAACCCCTTTCACAAGGGTCCGCAGGTCATGGCAGGCCGACCCTTGCCGCAGCAGGACATACATACCAAGCGCCAGACGCGCCTGCATATCTTCCACGGTAGAGCACTCATGATCCCCCTGAATGCGGGCGGCCGCATAACCGTTCAGGGCCAACCCGGAAAGGCCGGGAGAGTGGCCGTCGATCAGCTTGCCAGCTTCTTTGGCCGTCATCAGCTTATCCAATACGCCGTCATCGGCATTTACCACGCCCGGAAAGTTCATAAATTCTCCCAGGCCCAGGATATTCTCCCGGCCGATCGGCTCCTGCATTTCCGGGGCGTCAATCACTGCGCCCGCATGCTCAAAGGGGGTAGCGGGCACACAGGAAGGCAGCATAAACTGTACGTCCAACGCCGTATTCCCCGCCGCCTGCATCATATAATCCAGCCCCTTGATGCCGCAGACATTGACAATTTCATGGGGGTCGGCAATGATCGTGGTACCTCCGTGCGGGACCAGCAGGCGTCCCAGTTCCTCAGGGCTGAGATACGAGGATTCAATGTGGATATGGCTGTCGATAAAGCCGGGAACCGCATAGCGGCCGCCAGCATCAATCTCCGTTTCGCCGCGGTACTTACCGACGCCTGCAATTTCCCCACCGCAGAGGGCGATATCCCCCTCGGTAAAGGTCCCCGTGAACACATTGAATACCCTGCAGTTTTTGATCACCGTTTCCGCCGGAATCGTCCCGGCAGCGGTCAAAATCAGTTTTTTCAGCGCTTCTTTCGTCATTTTATGCCTCCCGCAGCTTCAGGATAGGGTCAAACGTGGTAAGGTTGAGATAGTCCACCGGCCCCACATCGGTAATCGCGTAATCAGGAATGGCGGTAATCGGCAGGAAAAACATATACATCATGGGGTTTGGAAGATCCGATCCCAGCGAACGGGCGGCAAGGTCGACGCGCTTTTCCTGTTCGGCGACTTCTTCCGGTTCGGCATCGCTGACGATGCCGCCGATGGGTAGAGGCAGGAATTCCAAAATCTCCCCATCCGCTACGACGACCTGCCCGCCGCCCTGTTCAATCAGATAGTTTGCGGCAACCGACATATCCGAGGGGCTTACGCCCATCACAACAAGATCATTGTCATCCGGCGCGGCCGAAGAAGCCATCGCACCTTTTTTCAGCTTCCAGCCAGAGCAGAAGGCGAGCGAGCGATTACCGTTGCGCCCAAAACGTTCCAACACAGATACAAGCGCCACATCCTGCGCCGGATCGGGCAGCACCACGCCGTTTTCGACTTTTAATATGACGTCCCGGCGCTTGCGAACAAAGGGCCCCTTCACATCCATTGCCAACACGTCGGCAGTACCAGCCCGGATCGGAACCTGATAACAGAAATCTTCCGGCGTGGTCAATGCACACTTCAGCGCGCCTTTCAGCACGCTGCTGCGTTCTGGCGCCTGCAGATGATAGG
>CANPPM010000378.1 GCA_947575935.1 uncultured Butyricicoccus sp.
TTGGATTGTCAATACCCTTTTTGATTTTTTTTCGACTTTTTTTCAAAAGTTTTTTAACTTCCATTTCCCGGAAGATTATTACAGATATTTTACGGCGTTTCCTATAATTTTGTCACCTGGATATCTTTGCATTCGACGGCAGATTTGTTATACTATAGAAAGAATCGAAAGGAGAAAACCGCAATGCCTATCAAAATTGCTGACAGCCTGCCCGCCAGAGCTGTCCTGGAAAGTGAAAATATATTTGTAATGACCGAACGCCGCGCGCTTTCACAGGATATTCGTCCGCTGAAAATTGCGATCCTGAACCTCATGCCGCTCAAGATCGTCACAGAAACGCAGCTTCTGCGCTGCCTGTCCAATACCCCGCTGCAAATCGAAATCGACCTGGTGCAGACCAGAACCTATCATTCGAAAAACACGCCCGAGGATCATCTCCTTACCTTCTATAAAACTTTTGATGAAATCCGCAGCAAAAAATATGACGGTTTTATTATTACCGGCGCGCCTGTAGAACTGCTGGATTTTGAGGCTGTCGAATACTGGGACGAGCTGTGTGAAATTATGCGCTGGACGCGGGCGCACGTCCATTCCACCCTGCACATTTGCTGGGGGGCGCAGGCAGGGCTGTATTTCCACTACGGCATACCCAAGCACATTCTTCCAGAAAAGAAAAGCGGCGTATTCTATCACCATGTTCTGATCCCAAAAGAGCCGATCTTCCGCGGCTTCAACGATATCTTTCTAGTCCCCCACTCCCGCCACACAGAAGTACGCGAAGCGGATATTCTCGCCAACCCGTCCCTGCGCCTGCTTTCACGTTCAGACGAAGCCGGTGTTCACATTGTCGAAGCGATGAACGGCCGGCAACTGTTCGTACTTGGTCACGGAGAATATGATCGTGATACGCTCAAGGCAGAATATGTCCGCGACCGCAGCAAAGGCATGGCGCCTAAAATCCCGGAACATTATTTTCCGAATGATGACCCATCCAAAGAACCGCTTGTCCGCTGGCGTTCGCACGCACACTTATTTTTTACGAACTGGCTCAATTATTATGTCTACCAATCTACCCCATATGTGATCGAATCCCTGTAACCCTCCGGATGCGGGCAACCGCACCCGCTGCAATATAAAAAAACAAAAAGGATGGAACAATTATGGAAAGAACCTACATTATGCTCAAGCCAGACGCACTCCGGCGTGGCCTCATCGGAGAAATCCTTGCACGAATTGAGCACAAGGGCTACCGCATTACCGCAATGAAAACCATGCAGCTGGATGAGCCGATCCTACGCGAACATTATGCACACATTGCCGACAAACCATTTTTTCCAGAGACAGTCGCTTATATGACCAGCGGTCCTGTGCTGGCGATGATCGTCGAAGGGGAACAGGCAGTTAAAGGGATGCGCATCTTAATGGGTGCAACCAAATTTGAGGAGGCCGCAGCCGGCACCATCCGCGGCGACTTCGCACACTCTACGACTGAAAATCTGATTCACGGCTCTGACTCACCGGAAAATGCAGAAATTGAAATTGCTCGTTTTTTCCATTAAAGCAGCACAGAGAATTTCCACAGGATGGTGCGCAGGCCACTGCCGGCGCTTCCACCCAGCCGGTTTATGGACGTTCTTCCGCCAGCCGGCTCCGCCGCTTTTTCCACAGTAATGCAAACGCCCCATTCCAACTGCAGCGCAGGGAATGGGGCGTTTTTTCAATCACAGCGCTCAGGAGAAAGGAGTCTGCCTGCGAATTTCCGTCACAGCGTCTTCAGGAACGCACGAATACGGCTGCAGGCCTCACGCAAATGATTCATCGAGTACGAATAGGAAATGCGGACATGCCCCTCGCCAGACTCGCCGAAGGCCGAACCCGGAACAACCGCAACCCGCTGCTCCATCAGCAGACGGCTGCAAAACTCCTCGCTTGTGAGCCCACAGTCAGGAATGTGCGGGAATACATAAAAGGCCCCCTTTGGCTCAAAACAGCTCATCCCAAGATCCCGCAGCTCGGAAACCAAAAAACGGCGGCGTGTATCATACTGTTTCCTCATGTGGGCAACCTCTTCATCACAGGAGCGAATCGCCTCGATTCCCGCAAATTGAGCGGTGGTCGGCGCGCACATAATGCCAAACTGATGCAGCTTACAGATCTGTGTCATCAGTTCACGAGGGCCCATCGCCCAGCCCAGCCGCCAGCCAGTCATCGCATAAGATTTAGAAAAGCCGTCGATCACGATCGTACGTTCCTGCATACCGGGCAGCTCGGCAAAGCAGACATGACGGTCCTCATAAGTAAGCGAACAATAAATCTCGTCCGAAATCACTACAATGTTGGTATCACGAAGCACACCGGCAATCGCCTCCAGCTCACTCCGCGTCATAATCGCACCGGTCGGATTGTTCGGATAGGGTAACACCAGCAGCTTAGTCTTAGGTGTGATCGCTGCGCGCAGGATTTCCGGCGTCAGTTTAAACTGATCCCTCTCATAAGTCGGCACCGGCGCCGGCACGCCGCCTGCCATAATCGTCAACGGTGTATAACAAACAAAGGACGGCTCCGGGATCAGCACCTCATCGCCATACGA
>CANPPM010000379.1 GCA_947575935.1 uncultured Butyricicoccus sp.
CGGTCTGTTTCTGGTGGAACCCTTTTACAGAAGTCAGACGGATATCGAGGAGATCATCAGGCACGGGAAGGAATACTTGACCGTATGCTGCTGCCTGTCCTTCGGCGTCTTTACCCAGGTCATGTTCGAACGCCTTCTGCAGGCCACGGGCAAGACCATCTATACCATGGTCACCCAGGGGATCGGCGCCATCGTCAATATTATTTTGGATCCGATCATGATTTTCGGTTTGCTGGGCTGTCCGAAGATGGGCGTTGTCGGCGCGGCGGTTGCAACCGTAATCGGCCAGATTGTCAGTATGATTTTGGGGCTGTGCTTCCTGTTCCTGCGCAAGCATGAGGTCGATATTGGGTTCCGAGGATTCCGGATTGAGCTACCGGTGATCGGGCAGATTTATCAGGTGGGCCTGCCGGGGATTATCATGCAGTCGGTGATGTCGGTCATGACTGCCGGGCTCAATGGGATTCTTGCAGGCTATTCGGCGACCGCGGTTGCGGTGTTGGGCGTTTATTTTAAGCTGCAGAGCTTTATTTTCATGCCGGTATTTGGGCTCAATCAGGGGGCGCTGCCGGTTATGGGATATAACTTCGGCGCGCGCAGGCGTACGCGGGTGATCCAGGCGTATAAGGTATCGCTGCTTTCTGCGGCGGCGATCATGGCGGCTGGCACCGTGCTGTTTCAGGCGGCCCCAGGGGTGATGCTTCGATTGTTTCTGACCAGTGAGGAAGCCGCATTGGGCGATGCTTCGCCGCTGCTGCAGATGGGGATACCTGCGCTGCGTACAATCAGTCTCTGCTTTATTCCGGCTGCATTTGGCATCATCAATTCAACCGTTTTCCAGGCGATCGGTCATGGGATGAATTCGCTGATTGTGTCGGTCTGCCGTCAGCTGGTGATTATTCTGCCGGCTGCCTGGCTGTTTGGCAGATGGTGGGGGGTCAACGGGATCTGGTACGCGTTTCCGTTTGCCGAAGGCTTTACACTGGTGCTGTCCTTTATCCTGCTGTATCGCGATTTTCAGGAGGAAATTTCAAAATTGGAGGCGTAAGTTATGCTTCGTACGCTCATCTGGTTTATCTATTTTTGGTTGTATCTGATTCTGATGCTGCCCATCCTGTTTTATTACTGGCAGCTTGAGCTGCGCCATGATTCGCGTCTTGACGATAAAGTTGACCGCAGGGTGCGCAGCTGGGCGCAGAGGATGATGCGGGTGGCTGGGATGCGGGTCACGGTCAATGGGACGGAAAACCTGCCGGCTGGCGCGGCGGTTTTTATTGCGAACCATCAGGGCAACTTTGATATTCCGCTGATGCTCAGCTGTCTTGGCCGGGCGCATGGTTTGCTGTCGAAACAGGAGCTTGCACGGATACCGATTCTCCGGTTGTGGATGCGGCTGCTGCATTGTTTGTTTGTGGACCGGTCTTCGCCCCGCGCAGGGATGGATTCGATTGCAAAAGGAGTCCGGCTGCTGGAAAACGGTCATTCACTCGTGATTTTTCCCGAGGGGACGCGCAGCCGCAGCGACAAAATACAGGAATTTAAGGGCGGCGCGTTTCGGATCGCCAGCAAATCCAGGGCGCCGGTGGTCCCGGTGACGATTGATGGATCTTACCGCGCGATGGAAGCCAATCCGACCGGATGGATTATTCGTCCATCGCAGGTGACGCTGACTATTCATCCTGCCATTCAGACGGAGGGGCTGTCGCGTGACGAACTGCGTGCGCTGCCTGAAACCACCAGGGGCATTATTGCCTCCGCATTGAAAGGAGCCTGACCAATGGAAAGAATCGCGAGTTTTTGCGTCAATCATGACCTGTTGACCCCCGGTATGTATACCTCACGGGTTGACGGGGATATTACAACCTATGATGTTCGTATGTTTGTCCCGAATGCCGGGGAGTATTTGTCCCCGGCAGCGGCGCACACGTTGGAACATCTGTTGGCTACTCGGGCGCGCAATTCGGCATTTGCCAGCCATGTGATCTACGTTGGCCCGATGGGCTGCTTGACCGGATTTTATTTTCTGGTGCGCGATTTGCCGCCCGAGGATTCGATCACGTTGGTGCGGGAGTGTATGGAGTTTGCCGCCTCGTTTGAGGGGGAAATCCCGGGGGCGAGCCGTGTAGAGTGCGGGAATTACCTGATGAATGATTTGATTGCCGCACAAAAGACCGCCGCACGGATGTGTAACGTGTTGGACGGCTGGACGCCCGCGCAGATGGTTTATAAGGTAAAATAAAAAAATGTGATTTCTTAAAAGAAAAGGCTTGCAATCGCTTTGGGTTTGTGGTAATATTATCTTACGACTGTAAGGCTTAACCGGAAAGAGGTGAAACAGCATGAAGCAGGGAATCCATCCCAATTATAAGCAGACGACCATTCGTTGTGCCTGCGGCAACATCATTGAGACAGGTTCTACTAAGGAGAATATTGTCGTTGACGTTTGCTCGAAGTGCCATCCGTTCTTCACCGGTAAGCAGAAGCTGGTAGATACTGGCGGACGTGTTGATCGCTTTAAGAAGCGTTTCAATCTGGATAAGTAATTGACGAACCATCGAATGC
>CANPPM010000380.1 GCA_947575935.1 uncultured Butyricicoccus sp.
TCCGGCCTGCACACCGCGTAGACCCGTATTCCGCGCTCCGCAAGCTTACGGCACAACGCTGTTCCAATAACCCCTGTGGGGCCGACGATTACAGCGGATTCAATTCTTCGATCGATCATCGCGCACTACCCATTTTTGACACCCGCATGATTTCCGCCAGTTCCTCTCTGGGAAGGAACGGTGCCAGATCCTCCAGAGGCGGACTTTCCAATCGACCGTCCGGTAATTTCCTCGTCGCGGATTTAGGCTCGAATACTTGAGCGGTATCCGCAAAGACCTCCGCAATCACCGGTCCGATGCACCCGACCGCCTGTTCCACAAATTTCTTCAAATCTTGATTCGACTTACAGCAGAAATAGGGGTAGCCATACGCCCAAGCCAGTTTTCCCATAGAGGGGAAGCCAAGGTCTTCGCTCTCCGGGCCCACGCCCACCAGTTTACGTCCCTTGAACAGGTTTTGCTGCGTCAAACGTATCTGGTGATAGCCCTGGTTATTGATAACAAAGATCTTGATGGGAAGCCGGTTTGTCAAAACGGTCTGCAGCTCTTGCAGATTCATCTGAATGCTTCCATCCCCGGTAAGGCAAACAACGGGGCTTTTCCCGTTTGCTATACAGGCCCCAATGGACGCCGGCAGACCATAGCCCATGGACGACAGCGCACAGTTCATAATGAACCGCTGATCTTCCTTTATAGGCATCGCCTGACTTCCCACCACGCTTGCCGAACCATTCGCCGCCACAGTTACCGCGCCTTCGGGCGCAAGCCTTCCCAAGGTATCGATGAAGGCATACACATTGCACAATTCCCGCTGAATGTAGTGCCGCTCCAAAACAACCGGATAATCTTGCTTCCACTTCTGACATTGCCGGAGCCAGCCGTCGTATTGAAATTCCTCGTCCGCCGTCTTCCCGAGCAGCTCCTCCATAAAACGGCAAACATCCATGCATATCGGAAGGTCCACTCTGATCGTGGGTTTTTTAAGTTCATCCGCATCAATATCCACAGCGGCGACATACGCACCTCTTGCCCAAGTGCGGACATCGTAGCCAACCTGATAAATACTCAGCCTGCATCCGAGGGAAAGCACCAAATCACTGTTCTGCACAGCAAAATTTCCGGCGCGATCTCCCATGATGCCGCGCCCAGCATACAGAGGATGCTCTGTTGGCAGCAGGTCGATACTGTTCCAGCATGTGACCACCGGGATGCGCAGACGCTCCATCAGCTTTCGAAAAACCCCGTATCCGCCGCTGGTCCGAATGGAATTCCCGGCGTAAACCACAGGGCAATTCGCCGTCCGTAGCCTGTCTAAAAGTATGTTCCAGGCGACCGGTTCTGTAGATACCGGCTCCCACTCCGTAAAAGCGGCCAGCTCGTCTATCTCAACCACTGCCCCTTGGACATCGACAGGAATGTCTAGCCAGCAGGGACCCGGCCTTCCGCTGCCCGCCAAAAAGAGCGCCTTCTCCAGGTAACGGCGTATGTCGTTGGGGTCCATGACCGTAACTGCGTATTTCGTCATATTTCCCACAGCAGAAACAATATCAAATTCCTGTCCGCCCAGGGTTCTCAAGCTCAGCCCGCTGCTTTTCACGGTAAGGCTGGTTTTAACCTGTCCTGAGAACACAAGCAGGGGAATTGAGTCCTGGTACGCGCCGGCAACGCCGTTTAGTGCGTTGATCGCGCCCGGACCGCTAGTCACGCACACTACGCCTGGAGTCTTGGAAATTCTAGAATACGCCTCCGCCGCCATGGCGGCCGCCTGCTCATGATGATGATACAGACAGTTCAGCTCCGCGTGGTGTCCAAGAGAATCGTTCAGATGCATCGCTCCCCCGCCAACGACGGTAAATATCTGTTTCAGCCCCTTCGCCGCAAGAAAATCCGCAATATAGTCTGACACCCTTTGTCTCATTCTTCATCACCCCCACCTAAAATACAAAGCATCCTATTTGATTGTCTCCCCTCCATCCGCCACAATGATAGCCCCAGTGACAAACGATGAATCAGGGGAGGCAAGGAAAAGCGCTACATTGGCAATTTCCTCAGGATCCGCTATTCTATTTAACAAATTACAGTCCATAAACCTCGAAAATTCCCTATTTGTGAACAAATTGGTCATTGTCATCCCAGGGCACAAGGCATTTACCCGTATTTCCGGCGCATAATTTTTCGCCAGATACCTGGTCAGTTGTATCAGCGCTGATTTCGACGTTGCGTACATATAGCTTCTTTTTCCCTTGATATAGCTGTGTAGGCCGTTGATCGACGCATTGTTCAAGATAACGCCGCCGCTCCCCCGCAGCATCCCGACAAACGCCTGACACATATGCAGCGTCGATTTTACGTTCGCTTCATAGGTCGCGTCCCATTCCTCATCTGTAATGTCCTCCAGCGCGTTCGTATACAATACCCCGGCGTTGTTGAACAAAATATCCAGACATCCATATGTTTCCTTCACATGATCATAAAGCGCGGCAATGTCGGCTTTCTTCGTCACGTCGCACGGGAAAAAGGACGCCTTTCCTCCTGACGAAATG
>CANPPM010000381.1 GCA_947575935.1 uncultured Butyricicoccus sp.
GGTAGGCTCCGAAAAGCCTTGTATTTGCGGTTTTCCTAATTTATATGGCCCTTAACAGCCCGCCAACCAGCGGGATTCCTCCAATGTTTTAGGATCATTCACCCAAGTGCCCAATTCCATTGGCGGCGGGGCAATCAACACAATTTCACATAATGCAGGTATTTCCTGCAAAAGTGCAGTCAGGACTTTCTCCATCCGTTCCGCACAGACCCCGGCGTTTGCCGCGGGCTGCTGGAGCAGGTCGTTGCTGCCCAGCATAATCACAGCCACTTCCGCTTCTGTGCGGCAGATCATCTGCGCCAGCATGATGATTTCATGATCCAGCCGTGGAATACAGCGGCCATTTTCACCTGCATTGATAATCTCCCATCCCGCTGTTTTCAGCAGGGCGGTCCAACGGACGGACGCCGGATAACGTCCGCCCAGGTAGGACCTGGGATCATAGCCGTATGTGTTGGAGTCGCCAAAGCACAGTATCCGCCGGCCCATAGTCATCACCACTCTCCCCAGAATCTTATCAAAGTATAGCACTTTTTACCCCTTAAGTCGAGGGTGATTTGCTAACGCTCCACGCACTCCTCCGGCAATTTATCCAGCCGCAGTCCCTTGAATACCGGCTGGCGCATCCCGCCGCCCTTGGTCCGGTGCATGAATTCCACTGTGCCGACCAAAACCGGAGCCAGCCATACAGTCTGCTCATTGCCATGCCCTATTGGATGATAAAAGGGCTGATTTGCTGTGGGCGGCAGCGCTTTGATTTGGGCAAACGTTGTACCGCTTACCCCCAGCGTCACATGGCCTTTGCAGACCAATTCTTCCCCCCGGTACTGCCCAAGGACAAGGCTGACCATGTGGTTGGCTTTGTAAATGTATCCGCAAATCACAAAATCATCATCCATCATATGCTTCATTTTGAGCCAGGATTTGGTACGTCTGCCCTGCAAAAACAGGCTGTCCTTCTTCTTGGCCACAATGCCCTCCAATCCCTGCGCTTGGGTGAGGCGGAACAGGTCCAGCGCCTGTTCCGCCTCAAAAATGCGGGAAACCGCCATCCGCTCCGAATCCGCTGCAGCTTCTCGCAGATACTTTTTTCGCTCTGCCAATGGCAGCGCTGTAAGGTCTTGACCATCATAATAGAGACAGTCAAAGGCGATAAAGGATGCGGGGCGGCGTTTTGCCTCCAGCTCGATTTTATATCGGTCACTCATTAAGCTCCTGCGCTGGATGTCTGCAAAGCTGGGCTTGTTGTCTACCATGCAGACCAGTTCTCCATCCAAAATGCAGCGTTTTCCAACCTGTTGATGCAGCGCGGAGAGCTCCGGCACTTTGGACAACATATGAATGTTCCGCTTATTCCGCAAATCTGTGCCAATCGCAGGATCGAGGAACGCCACGCAGCGTTCCCCATCCCATTTCAGCTCATACAGATATGCTTTATCGGCAAACGGCGGCACATTTTCCGCAAGCAGCATAGGCGATATATTTTTCGCGTTAAACAGATCCATCAGACTGACGCCTTCTTCCTGGTGCGTGGCCGTTTTGGCGGCGCTTTCCTGGATTTTGTTTGCTCCACCATCTGCTGAAGCGCATCCATCATATTGATAATGCTGACCTGCTGCTCCGCGGGAGCCTGCGTGATCTCCTGATTGTTGGCCTTTGCCTGGATGATCTCCCACAGGCGCTCACGATACTCGTCGTGATATTTTGCGGGGTCAAAGGCTTCCTTCATGCCGGAAATAATTGTCCGGCCCATTGTCAGCTCCTGCTCCGACAGCTCTGCCTTGATTGGTTCCTTTGGCATGGGTTTGACTTCATCATGATAGAAAAGCGTCTCCGCCAGAATCCCCTTTTCTGTTGGTATCAGGGCTATCAAATGCTCCGACTGCCCGATGACTCCCTTTGCTATGGCAACCGTTTTTTCGTCCAGCATACAGCGCCGCAGCAGCTCGTATGCCTTGTCGCCACCAGCTTCCGGAATGACATGATATGTTTTATCATAGTAAATGGGCCGGATATCCTGCGCATCCGCAAAGTGCAGAATGTGAATTGTGCGGTCCTTCTCGGATTTTGCCTTTTCAAACTCATCGTTGGTGAGCGTCACATAGCGTCCGGGTTCAATCTCAAAGCCTTTGACGATGCCGTCGCCGGAAACTTCTTTCCCGCACCCTGCGCAGACCTTCTTGTATTTTACCCGCGATCCGTCCTCCCGGCACAGCTGGTGAAAGCGGATATCGTTGTCCTGCGTCGCCGTATGCAGTGAAACCGGCACGTGCAGCAGGCCGAAGGATATTGCCCCCTTCATGGTTGCAGCCATTGGTGATCCCTCCTGTTTCTATATCCGCTTTAGTATGCCCCTTGACTTACGCGACTATCGTCCCACCATTTGGATGCAGCACCTGGCCCGTCATATAGCTGCTGTCATCCGAAGCCAGAAAGACATAGCAGGGCGACACCTCGCAGGGCTGTCCGGCCCGCATCATCGGCACCTTCGCCGTCTTTGCGCCGAAGGTTTCCACT
>CANPPM010000382.1 GCA_947575935.1 uncultured Butyricicoccus sp.
CTATAGGAGTACCTGCAGATGAGCTCATGCCGTTCTTCCAGCGTGTCCTGCGGCGTAAGTCCAAGCAGTGTTTCCAGAGCGAGCATCCCGTCGCTGTCTGGCGATTCGAGGATGACGCGAAGGTTGGTATTTTCTGCGGAAAAGTGGCTGCGCATGCTCTCCAGATATTTTTGCTCGCTGACAGTCAAGCTGCGGTCTGAGGAATAGCTTTCCAATATGGCGTCAATACAGTTTTCGTAATTGGCCGAACAAACCTGCCATGCCTGATAGCTGTCCGCAAATGAAGGCGTTTTGCTGTTGTAAAAGCCCGCTTGTCCGCACTTCAGTATCAGATAACCCGCAGAGCTGCTGCCGATCAAGCATGCAAGCAACAGCAAGAGGGAAAACAGCTTGACCGGAAGGCAATAGTACCATCTTTGTTTCATTTGTGTTCTCCTTTCTCGAATTTGTATCCTTGTCCCCAGACGACTTTTACGTAGCGCGGTTCGGCGGGATTGATCTCGATTTTTTCCCGAAGGTGCCGAATGTGTACGGCAACGGTCGAATCTGAGCCGGCAGAGCTTTCGTGCCATACCGCTTCATAGATTGCGGAGGAGGAATGCACCCGGCCGGCATTCTGCATCAGCAGATGCAGAATGCTGTATTCAATCGGCGTCAGCGAAACGGGCTCGCCGTCTACCGTAACCGTTTTGCTTTCGTCATTCAGTTCAACGCCGCCGATTGCCAGTACGTGCTGTGGAACCGGCATGCTGCCCAGCCGGGTATAACGCCGCAGCTGGCTTTTCACGCGGGCGACCACTTCCATTGGATTGAATGGCTTGGTTATATAGTCGTCTGCGCCGATCGTTAAGCCGAGTACCTTATCGGTATCCTCGCTTTTGGCGGTTAGAAAAATAACCGGGAGATTGTATTTTTCGCGCAGCTGCACGGTTGCAGAAATGCCGTCGAGTACCGGCATCATGATATCCATCAGTACCAGATGGATGGTCTGCTGACAGATCAAATCGATGGCCTCTTTTCCGGTGTAGGCCGGAAAAATATGGTAGCCTTCGGCTGATAAATAAATGCGCAGGGCCTCGACAATGTCATGGTCGTCGTCGCAGACCAAAATGTTGTATTCCATCAGGGTTCCCCTTCCTGTTCGGGCCTGCTGCCCGGTTCTTTGTCTCTAAGGCATGTTTTTGCATTGCCGGCATGCCCGTCCGGCGGTTCTTTGGCTGCCGCCAGGGGTCCGCGCCTTTGCTCCTGTTTCCATTTCTCACGGTGTCCAGTAGTATTGTCTCATAAAATTTCTTAAAATCAAAGATGGAAATCCATTAAGTTTTTTTTAAGATTTCCTTAAGGGGGCTGTAGGGAGCGGTCGGACTCTGCTGTATGGGAAAAAACCCATGTTGATAAAACGTGCGCAAATGACGCCCCGATGCCGTAAATGCAGAAATGTGCCTTGCATACCCCGCTTTTAGGACGAACGATTGATCCAGGCATCACCCATGTGCCGGTTTCTGGGTCGTTGTTGATCTTTACCGTTCTTTTTTGGCGAACAGCGTGGGGAGAATCGCTTCAGCCGGAAACCGGCGGATGGCAGAAAAAGCGACAAAAGTCGCAATCTTGCATTTTCCGGCTGGCTGTGTTATAATAGGAAAGTAAAATCCATAATTCGGAGGATCTTTTTCATGTTGAAAAATCTGCCGCGTGCCGTGCGTACTCTTTGGCTGTGCGTATTTTCTGCGCTTTTGCTGACGGTTTGTGCCTATGCGGCCAACACTTCATATCTGATCCGTTCCAGTACAGACACCACCCGTTCTATTTTTGCCATTTCTAAGGCGCTGGATCAAGGGGCGAAAGGCATCCTGCCCGTGCAGGAGGATAACCAGGTTTATGGCCTGCCTGTTTACCGTGCAGGGGCGGACTGTACGGTTACCATTCAGGGCAGCGCGGCACAGCTGCGTGTGTTTCCGGTTGATCTGCTGGGCGGAGGCGCTTCGGTGAGATGGACTGGGGAACTCGCCCCCAGCATTGGGCAAATGCGGGTGACCCTTTCAGACGGCGTGCAGACCATTGCCGCAAGTGAATTCAAAAACTATTCGAGCCGCCTGACCGGGGCCTATACCCATGAGGTGGGCGCGGGCTTTCGGCTGACGGATGCGGGTTATTATCTGATCAGCCATTCGGAAAGCGGGCTTGCGCCCAGTTCAATCATTGTTCAGGTTGAGGGCAGCACGACTGCGGCAAGTCAGGGGAGTGCCGCACAGTCTGGTACCTCTGTCAATCAAACAGTCAGCGATCCAACATTAGCAGGATTATTCGGACCGGTGACGGATACTTCCGGTACGGCGCAGGGCGCACAGACGCAGGCGGTCACCGCAGTCCAGAACAGCGCCCCGGTTCTGATTAACGGCAGGCGGGTGATGTTCGACGCTTATATTATCCAAGAGGGTACGTACGGCTATACCTATTTCAAGCTGCGTGATCTGGCTGCGGCGCTCTCCGGTACGTCCAAGCAGTATGAGGTTAT
>CANPPM010000383.1 GCA_947575935.1 uncultured Butyricicoccus sp.
TCGCAGCACCGTCAACGCTCATCCTTGCAATTCAGACACTGATGTCCCTGCTGGGCGGGCTGGACGGCGGGGCCGGCAGCAATTTCAGCGATACGTCCGGACTCGACTTGGACGTACCAGATGCAGGCATGGATTTGGAAATCAGCACCCCTGACCTGGGCGACCTGTCTGATGCAGACATCTACACCGACGGAAGCGGGCATGCGGACAGCGCGCTATTCCGGGTCTTTACGCTCCAGGGCATCGTCGCCTTTTTGACCGTATTTAGCTGGTCGACTATCGGGGCGATTTCATCGGGCGCACCGCCGACAAGCAGTATCCTGGTCGGCATCGCGTTAGGCGCAGCATCTATGCTTGCAATCGCAAAGTTGATCCAGTTCACAGCACGGCTGGCAGAAAACGGCGCCATTGATCTGAAAAACGGGATTGGGGAACGAGGACAGGTTTATATCATCATCCCGGCAAACGGCAAAGGAACGGGGAAAGTTATGCTGAAGGTACAAAGCAACCTGATTGAATGCCTGGCCATTACCAGGGAAACGGTCCCGCTTGAAACCGGCGCGCCGGTGCGCGTCATTGATGTAATCGGCGACACGCTGGTCGTGGAACGGGACGAAGGCTAGGCGCCGTTTGAAAAATGGAAATATGCACAATGGCGAGGAATTTTTTCGCCAGACAAACACAATTTTTCGCAGGAATACTGGATGTATTTCAAGAAAAATTGGGGAAGTATGGCAGAAAAAGGACCGCTGTTTGGGTGTATTGACATCTTTTAAACAAGCCCTAACCATGGAAAACAAGACATCCACGTCCAATCCGTCCCACACAACCGGCCCCCTGCAGTCCCGATACCCGTATACCATATCATACCGGCAACACCGCATTGTGAAACGGTTAGGGATCGTTTTCCTTCGGCTCTCCCCTGCCTGTTAGCACCGATGCGGCGCAGCCCCTATCAAAAATGGAGGAAGATAGAATGGATATTCAAATTCTAATCGGCATTTGTGTCGGCGCAGTTGTTCTGCTCGCGGCGCTTATTACCATCCTGTCGCGCTATCGAAAATGCCCTGCCGACAAAGTCCTGGTTATTTACGGTAAAGTCGGCTCAGACGCCAGCGGGAAAACCCGCAGCGCCAAATGCATCCACGGCGGCGCAGCATTCATTGTCCCAGTGCTGCAGTCCTATCAGTATATGGATCTCACCCCCATCTCGATCAGTGTGGATCTCAAAAATGCACTTTCCAAGCAAAACATCCGCATTGACGTCCCGTCCCGGTTTACCGTCGGCATTTCAACCGAGCCCGGTGTAATGCAGAACGCAGCCGAACGCCTGCTGGGGCTCAAGTTATCCGAGATTCAAGAGCTTGCAAAAGATATTATCTTCGGGCAGCTTCGCTTGGTCATCGCTACGATGGATATCGAAGAGATCAACACAGATCGTGACAAATTCCTAGTCGCGGTCTCCAACAATGTGGAAATTGAACTGAAAAAAATCGGTCTGCGGCTGATCAACGTCAACGTCACCGATATCAATGATGAATCGGGCTACATCGACGCACTCGGCAAAGAGGCTGCCGCAAAGGCCATCAACGACGCCAAAAAAAGCGTCGCTGAAAAGAACCGTGACGGCGAGATTGGCCAGGCCAACGCCCACCGGGATCAGCGCATTAATGTAGCCGCGGCCGACGCTACCGCCATCAACGGGGAAAATACCGCTAAAATCGAAATTGCACAATCCGAAGCCATACGCCGCGAAAAGCAGGCGGAATCCCTACGCATCGCAACTGCCGCTGAAGCGGTTCAGGCTGCAAAAGCCAAACAAGAGGCCTATATCGCCCAGCAGGAAGCGGAGGAAACCCGCGCACGTCTGGAAACCGCGACCCAAAAAGCTGATATTATTGTAAAAGCGCAGATCGAAAAAGAACAGCGCGAAATCCAAGCCGAAGCAGAGGCGGAAGTCCTGCGGCGCCGCGCCCGCGGCGAAGCGGACGCGATTTATGCCAAGATGGAGGCGGAAGCACGCGGCGCACGCGAACAGCTGGAACAGCAGGCACAGGGAATTCGCAGCCTGGTTGCCGCCGCAGGCAACAATGCCGACGCGGCAGTCAAGCTGATGATCGCCGACAAATTGGAAGAACTGACCCGCATCCAAGTCGAGGCCATCAAGAATATCCGGATCGACAAGGTCACCGTCTGGGATTCTGGTACGAACGGCGAAGGCAAGACCAGCACAGCCGGTTTCCTGTCCGGACTGATGCGGTCAGTACCGCCCATGGGCGAACTGTTCGAGCAGGCCGGAATGGAACTGCCCTCCCTGTTGGGCAGTAAAACGCCCGTACCCGAAGCCTCTTCGCAGGAGCAGGCTTAGGGCTTGTTTGAAAAATGTCAATACGCCCAAACAACGGTCCTTTTTCCGCCATACTTCCCCAATTTTTCTTGAAATACATCCAGTATTCCTGCGAAAAATTGTGTTTGTCTGGCGAAAAAATTCCTCGCCATCGTGCA